>CANHUF010000064.1 GCA_947463715.1 Sphingobacteriales bacterium | reverse complement strand
GGGTTGGGTTTTACCCAAAAGGGGTGTAATTTTTCTCACCCTCCATATTGCACCGCTTGCAAAAAAGGATGAAATTGTGGCAGGTGTAAATTTATTTTTCAGCAAAGAAAAAATTGAACGCAGAGTTAAAGTTATCAGCTTTGGTTCTGGCGGAATTGGCGAAAACCTGATAACGCCTTCTCTAAGATTGTATGCAAACAGGATTCAAAATTTTTCCCTAACCCTTTCTAACCCTGGTGAGGATTTTTCTGTAATGTATGTCTGGCCTCACATGCACTTGTTGGGAAAAGAGTTCAAAGCCTACGCGGTGAGTCCGGCTGGAGATACCATAAAACTGGTCCATATCCCCGAATGGGATTTCAGGTGGCAGGAAATTTACAGATTCAAAAACCTGGTTCGGATTCCTCAGGGGAGTAAACTTTTTATTAAAGCCACTTACGACAATACCGCTAATAATCCATTCAATCCGTATAAACCTCCTCAAATGATTTTTTCATCTGGCAATATGGAAACAACCAATGAAATGATGACGATGATGATGGTTTTTTTACCTTATAAAAAAGGTGATGAATCTCTGGTGATTGATGTGCCTAAATAAGAAAATCAGAAAATGAAGTCAACTCGTTTCCTATTTACAATCCTCGGATTACTAGCGCTGACCAATGCTTTCACACAGCAAAACATGCCTGTGTTTATTGAAGTGCCATCGCGTGTTTCCGGTGTTGATTTTCTTAATCAAATCAATGAGAGTGATTCTCTCCATATCTTCAAATACGAATACCTCTACAACGGTCATGGTATTGGAATAGCAGATTTCAACAATGATGGAATGGATGACATATTCATCTCTGGTAATGTTGTTGAAAATAAAATGTTTTTGAATAAGGGTAGTCTGAAGTTTGAAGATATAACAAAGGAGGCTGGTGTTAAAGGTAATGGTGCATGGCGCACAGGTGTTAGTATTGCAGATGTAAATGGAGATTCTTGGCCAGATATTTATATCTGTCATTCAGGACCGGTTAAAGGTGATGCTTTGAGCAATGAACTCTACATTCACCAGGGGCTTAAAAATGGCATGCCGTTTTTCAAAGAGATGGCGAAAGATTTTGGACTTGACGCTCCCGGAACCTTATCTACTCAAGCTGCCTTTTTTGATTATGACCTTGATGGTGATCTTGATATGTTTCTTGTAAACCACTCCAACCATACTTTCAATCCTTATCTCAATACCTCAGCTATTCGTGCAATCCCGAGTTTATCATTTGGTAACAGGCTTTTTCGAAACGATCAATCCAATGGTAATCATTTCAAATTCACCGATGTTACTGCCGATGCTGGCATCATAAATAATGCATTGAACTTCGGTTTATCGGTTTCTGTTAGTGATCTCAACAACGACGGTTGGCCTGATTTATATACTTCCAGCGACTATACGGAGCAGGATTATTGCTATTTGAACCTGGGAAATGGTAAATTTAAGCAGGTGCTCCAGGAATCCTTCTCGCACATAAGCAAGTTTTCAATGGGTTCTGACATTGCAGATGTGAATAATGATGGTAGGCCTGATATCTTTACGCTTGACATGCTTCCAGAAGATAACTACAGGCAAAAATTGTTAAAAGGGCCTGATGAATACGACGCATATAACCTCTTGGTAGACAGTGGGTACCATCACCAGCAGATGCGAAACATGCTTCAACTAAATCGGGGACTTGATCCTACAGGAAAACTCAGGTTTTCTGAAATTGGTCAGCTTGCCGGTATAAGCAATACCGATTGGAGCTGGTCTGCTTTATTTGTGGATTTCGATAATGATGGTTGGAAAGATCTCATGGTTACCAATGGATACCTTCGGGATTACACGGATAACGATTTCCTCAAATACACCGTTGCAGATGCCCAACTTAAAGAAGCTGTTAAGGGTAACCTTCAATTCAAGACTTACGAGCTAGTGAAACAAATGCCTGCGAATAAATTGCAAAATTACTTATTCAGAAATAGGGGAGACCTCACATTTGAAAAAGTAAGCGATACATGGGGTTTTGTGAAAAAAACTATTTCCAATGCTGCTGCATACGCAGATTTTGATAACGATGGAGACATGGATCTGCTTATAGGAAACAATAACGAGCCAGTTCAACTTTTTGAAAATACTACGAGCCAGCATATAAAACGAAATTTCATTCAAGTGGCCCTGAAGGGGATTGGACAAAACAAAGATGCCATAGGGGCTAAAGTATTCATTTATACCAACAATCCTGCAAATCCCATCCAATTTCAAGAAATAATGCCTGTTAAGGGATACCAGTCTTCCGTAACAAACTTGGTGCATTTCGGACTTGGAGAAAATGTAAAGGTCGATTCTATTAGGGTTAAATGGATAGGTGGAAATGAGTCGTTGCTAATTTCACCCCATGCAAACCAAAAACTATTTTTTGACCAGGCAAACTCCCAAAAATCGAAACAGTCAATTACTGTTGGTAAGCATACTTTTCTGGACATCACTTCGTCATCAAACCTGAATTTTGATCACCTTGAAAATGAATTTGTTGATTTCAAAGTTGAAGTATTGCTGCCTTACCAGCTCTCTAAAATGGGACCAGCACTGGCCACCGGAGATGTTAATGGCGATGGTCTTGATGATGTTTTCATTGGTGGTGCAATAGGACAGTCCGGTCAATTGTTCATACAACTCCCAGGTTCTAAATTTATGAAGGCTACCGTTCAGCCATGGGAAGTTCACCGTGATTATGAAGATGTAAAAGCAGTTTTTACAGATTTTAACAAAGATGGATCAAACGACCTTTATGTTGTTTCGGGTGGTAATGAGTATGAACAAGGAGCCCCGGAATACCAGGATAGAATTTATATGAACGATGGTGAAGGTAATTTTACTTTTGTTCCGCTGGCACTCCCGGAATTAAAGAATGGGAGTAAAAATGCGATTGCCATTGCAGATATAGATAATGACGGAGATGATGATATATTCGTTGGTGGGTGGACTATACCCGGTTCATTTCCAGAACCATCTCGCAGTTACCTTTTGAGAAATGATTCGAAAAAAACAGATATAATTTTTACAGATATTACCAGCTCATGGTCTGAGGCGCTTACCTATCCCGGGCTAATTCAGGACATAGTTTTTCATGATTTGGATGCGGACGGGAAACAAGACCTGGTTATAGCTGGTGATTGGATGTCCGTCAAAGCTTTTAGAAATATGGGTAATGGATTTAAGGAAATTTCATCGGAATTTGGCTTTAGTGATAAAGGTTTGTGGAGTTCTGTTGTTATTAGTGACTTAAACAAAGACGGATATCCGGATTTTATAGCAGGTAACGTAGGCAATAATCTTCAGTTTAAAGCATCAGATTCATTTCCGTTGTCTTTGATTGTAACTGATCTGGATGACAATGGGGCCAATGAAGTTTTATTCAGCTACTTTATCCAAGGTAAATCTTATCCTGCTGCATCAAGAGATGAGTTACTTGATCAGGTTGTTCCCCTTAGGAAAAAATTCATCAAATACCATCAGTATGCATCTGTTGAAACAGCTGACCTCATTCCGGAAGCGAAGTTGAAAACTGCCAGAACCCTTACCGTGTCAGAACTTAATCATGTAGTTTACATGAGTAATGGTAAGTCGGCCTATCAAAAAATGATTCTTCCTGAATTAACTCAGTCCTCCAGAATTTTTGCATCAAAGGAACTGAGTAGTCCATTCCCTGAAAAAACTTTTCTCCTCGCAGGAAACTTTTTCCCCTGGAGAACACAATGGGGTAGGAGTGATTCTGGATTGGGCACTTTATTGACTTTCAAAAATAATCAGTTCGAGCTTGAAGAGAATAGTAATGCTGGATTGTTCATTGATGGTGATGTAAGAAATTTGGCTGTTGTAACTAATTCAGACAACCAGGATCTTGTAATTGTAGTCAGGAACAATGGGCCAGTTCAGGTTTTAAAAATTTTAAAGTGATGGGTATGAAAAATATAGTCATAATTTTTACCCTCATTTTTTTTCATACTTCAAAGGTCACTGCACAAAAATCTGTCAGTCAGCTTCACAGAGCTCAGGCAGCTATCACTCAGGTTATTGTTCACGACATATTTTCACCTCCAGTTGCCAGTCGCATCTACCTTTACTCTACCTTGTCTGCTTTTGAAACACTTACAGTAGCTCCCTCCAATCAGTCATTCCATGCAATAAGACCAGACTTTGGTCAACCCAATCCAATTGCATTTAAAGGAAAAATTGATGTTGAAATGAGTGCTGTTTATGCCATGATGCAAACGGCATCTAAACTTGTATTTTCTGATTCAATGTTACTTGATTCACTGAAGGCTATTCTGAAGGAGTATAAATATTTATCACCGAAAGTATTTGCCAGTTCGGTAGAATGGGGTAAAACTGTTTCTGATGCCGTTTTTCAATGGTCTAAATCAGATCAGTATGCGGAAACTAGAAAATTGAGAAGGTATGCCTTACGTAAAGAGCAGTCGTCCTGGATTCCTACTCCGCCCGGATACTTTCAGGCAGTCGAGCCACATTGGGGTAAAATGCGAACGGTAACTCTTGATTCACTGCACCTATTCAGACCAGAAGCTGCCCTGCCATTCAGCACTGATGTGAATTCAGCATTCTACAAACAGGTTCAGGATGTTTACGAGAAGACTAAGAAGCTTAGTAAAGAAGATTCACTGATCGCTTTGTTCTGGGACTGCAATCCGTTCCATCTAACGGTTCAGGGACATGTTAATTTTGCCACTAAAAAGCTTTCTCCTGGTGGACATTGGATGGGGATAGCCGGAATAGCCTCTTTAAAAACCAAGTCTGACTTCTTTAATTCTGTGAAAGCCTATTTTTATACAGCTCTTGCATTATATGATGCGTTCATCAGCTGCTGGGATGAGAAATACAGGAGTAATGTTATTAGGCCAGAATCTTTCATCAATGCACATATTGACCAGTCTTGGCGGCCGCTTTTGCAGACACCTCCTTTTCCAGAATATACCAGTGGCCACAGTGTCATCAGTGCCGCTGCGGCGTCTGTATTATCTGCTTTGTTTGGCGATAAATTTCATTTCACTGATGTTACTGAAATGCCATACGGACTTCCTTCAAGGCAGTTTAATTCATTTGAAGATGCTGCAAAAGAAGCAGCCATCAGTAGGTTTTATGGAGGAATCCATTACCGTCAGGCCATTGAAAATGGATTGAAGCAAGGTAAAAGAATCGGTAATACTGTTGTGGAAAAACTTAGGTTTTTGGAGGATTAAATGGATAATCCATCCTAATATTTTATTGAATGCTGATGGTAAAGTATAACTTGAGTTTACTATTGTTCATGTAGTCAATTTCTGAAAATTGATGTCACCGGTCTTCCGATCCATACTTGTGGGGCATTTAATTTCAATACTGCTGCGATGGTGGCTGCAGTATCAAAAGTCATGATGCTCTCCTGTATTTTATGATTTTTTCGTATGCCGGGACCAATTACTATCCACGGGATTTGCATCTCTTCCATTGAGGTGCCTCCATGTCCCTTTTTCACACCACCATGATCAGCTGTAACCAATACAAGTGTTTCATCTTCAATGCCTGCACGTGCAATGCTTTTCAAAATTTTGCCGATATGGGCATCGGTTCTCTCTACAGCAGCGTAGTATTCAGGTGTGTCATGTCCAGCATTGTGACCTACACTGTCTACATCGTGCAAGTGCACAAATAAAAAATCTGGTTTTTTGTTTTCAATATAATCCACTACGGCATTTGTAATTGCAATGTCACCATCACAGTTCAGGTCTTTATTGACGGCGGCTTTTGGAAATAAATAGCCAATACCGTCCCACTCATAAATAAACCCTATTTCACTCAGAGGCCTGCTTTTTCTCAGCAATCCTGCGATAGAAGGGAACATGCCGTATTCATCCAAAATTCTTGATGGCATGTCAGGAGTCTTGCTTCCCCATGTGGTAAAACCGTGTAATTCAGGACCGGCACCCATGTTCATTGAGGCCCAATTAGCTGCACTTGAGCTTGGTAAAACGGACCTTGCCTCAAGGCTCCAGGAGCCGTTTTTCATCATGGACTGCATTACAGGTAAATGAGTCTTCTTAAAAACATAAGCACCCATTCCATCAACACCAATCAGGATAACATGTTTTATTTTTTGTTGGGAATACGAGTGAAAATAGCATATTGTAAAAATTACAATTGCAGAGAAAATACGTAAGTGCATGGATATTTCTAATTTTATAGGATTTAGCTTAAGGGAATTGTTATGTTAGCTTACTAATTTACTAAAAAAAACCACCATAACATATGTTACAGTGGTTTCTTAACTTCTACAGGATTGAGGGTGTTTTTCTGCTGCCAGCGCAATGTATTTGCGTAACAGGTTAAATTGGTAGCAACTTAAATTTGAATGTTATACTCAATATAACTGTTTCCGTTAATGCATGTTTACTTACACTTTTGCAAGCTGAACGCTGTTGATGAGTTCAATTACCTCTTCAGGTGTTTTTTTCAGTCTGCTTTCCAATCTGGTTAGTAGTTCACTTTCTTTTCCTGGTTCAAATTTCAAGTCTGCATCTGTCAGTTGAGGATACTTTTCTTTAAGCTTTTTTGATTTTACATCCCAGCTTCCTGTGATCTTGAAATGTTCAGTGCTTTTTTTTTGTGTTGTGTCCATGATTTTCTTTTTAAATTTTGAAAAAGGATTACCACACAAATTTAGAAGCACCTGACTGCTACAATTATGATTACAATCAAGCCATGCAATGACAGCTCGCAAGCGAGTTTTGTAAACTGCTGTTGACTGGAAGTGTACTACTGGAAATTGATTTTACCTGAACGCGTCAGCCATCCGAATCACTTCATCCAAGTCAACTCCATGTTTTGTGGCTATTTCAGCATGGGACAATATTTGATCTTTAAGATCTCTCAAAATTGAAATGGTTTGACTTTTGCCTTCTTCTCGTCCTTCTTCACGTCCTTCTACACGTCCTTCAATACGACCTTCTTCACGTCCTTCATCATAACCTTCATCATAACTCTCAATACGCGACCTATTGATATCATAGACAGCAAGGAGATGCCTGTCATAAGCATCGAGTTGAGACTGATTGTAATTGGATGCATCTAGCAATTCAGCGGCTTTGAGCAAGTTGGGATAAACTGATAAATCGAACTTGGTCATATTGCGTATTTTTTCTGGTTCAATTAAAAAAGACAACCACCGGTCTATAGGATCTTCGAAGTTAAAATTACCTATTTTTTTTCTTTTGGCAAGTTCGAGGAATACCAGAGAAAGGCAAGTTCAGAGAATTAAGTTGAGAGAAAAACACATCTCTCAACTCTCATCTCTCAACTTTGTAAAGTTGAAAAAGAACATGAATTGACAATACTTAAAAGATAGATTGGTTGTGCTTCGTCATATAACATTCCTTTCTTAAGTTGTTGACCGTAGGCCTTGGCCGCATACAGTAATGCTCGCTGATTAAAACCTGAATGATGCACAACTTGCATTTCAATGATGAACTGTTGTTTCATAGAATCTATGCACCGCACATCAACAATGGAAATTTTACCATCTCTCACATCCGGGAACATTTCTTGAGGCAGGTATTCCAGTTCTACTACCGGATTGGGTGGTTTGATTAGCAGGTTAATAATCTCCATCGTAATCTCCTTTTCCTGTCCGAATATCCGCTTGAAAACAACATCCGCTGTGGGTTTGAGTAGGTCTCGTTTCATAATCCAAAGGTGCAAAGTCACTCAGCACTAAAAAGGTGAAAAACACGGAATATGGGGATATTAAAACGTAAAAAAATGTACACGTTGCATTATTATAAAACCTTTTCCTCTCATA
This sequence comes from Sphingobacteriales bacterium, assembly GCA_947463715.1. Classification (GTDB taxonomy): domain Bacteria; phylum Bacteroidota; class Bacteroidia; order Chitinophagales; family Chitinophagaceae; genus Pollutibacter. The sequence continues at coordinate 2,252 of CANHUF010000064.1, read as the reverse complement.
ATCAAACATTTAAACCGACAGCCCACTTGGAGATACTATCAATTAGCATAATGAGGATTTACGTAGCATATAAGCTGAAATAAAAATTTGTTTGATTAGTTTAATTTGATACTTTTATGATATCAATTTAATATCATTTTATGAGTACAGAAAAATTATTCAAGCCATTCTCCGGATATAAAGCAGTGTCTCTGTCAATCGTTCTCTTAGTGATGGGGGTGATTGCATTAGTTAATTCAAAGCTCGAAGCCAATGTTTCTTTTACGCTAGTTGGCATGGGCATTGGGTTGATTGTTGCATCAATTATCATTGTCAAAGGCTTAATGATTGTCGACCCCAACTATGCAATTGTGCTGACTTTCTTTGGGAAATACGTAGGAACTGTAAAAGAAAACGGACTTCAGTTTGTCAATCCTTTGTTTACAAAATTGAAAGTTTCGCTTAGGTCACAAAGTATGGAAAGTACCAGATTGAAAGTTAACGACAAGCTTGGTAATCCCATTGAAATATCAGCCGTGGTTGTTTTTCAGGTGAGCGATACCTATAAGTCTGTTTTTGATGTTGCCAATTTCAATGAATACATCAAAAACCAGAGTGAAGCGGCAGTCCGACATCTGGCAACAAGTTATCCATATGACAATATTGAAGATGAAAAGGCACATATCACCTTGAGGGATGGTGGACAGATGGTTATCGAAATGCTGGAAGCTGAATTGAGTGAGCGCTACGCCAATGCAGGAGTTATCATCAAGGAAGCCAGGATCAGCCACCTTGCCTATTCTGCAGAAATAGCTGGGGCAATGCTTCAGCGGCAACAAGCTACTGCCATTGTTGCGGCAAGAACAAAAATTGTAGAAGGCGCAGTAGGCATGGTGGAAATGGCATTGGCAATGCTTTCTGAAAAAGACATTGTTACATTGGATGATGATAAAAAAGCTGCCATGGTCAGCAACCTCATGGTAGTGCTCTGCGGCGACAAAGCAGCATCTCCTGTGCTTAATACGGGAACCCTTTATTAATTCTTGATTTCAATACCATGTCACTTACAAAAAAGAATTTTGTTTTGAGAATCAATGAGGATGCCTATAATGCATTGGCAAAATGGGCAGACGATGAATTCAGGAGTGTGAATGGTCAGATTGAAATGATATTGGATAAGGCTTTGAAAGCATCCAACAGGCTTAAGTCGACACCAATAAAAAAGAAAAAGCAGTTGAAGACAAGTGAAACGAAGCGTTCACCAGATCATGAGTAACCAAAGATAAAATATGCATGAGCAGAAAGGCTGAATGTATCCTGATTAAAATTAACCAATGGATTAGTTTAAAACTTATATCCGAACTGTTAAATGACAAAGTGCACCCAATCTGCAAGCAGCTAATCGTGGTGATTTAATTACCTAAATCCTCAGCTATCATTTTCACTTCAGCAATTGATATTGAAAATTTGTTTGCAATTTCTTCGTGAGAAAGTTCACCCTTTTTCAGTTCTTTTATAATAGCTCTCGATAATGATAACCCTTTGAGAATCCCTGTTTGCTCACCTTCAACACGGCCTTTTTTAATTCCGCGCTCTTCGCCAATTTCAATACCTTCTTCCAGCCCTTCTTCTCGTCCTTCTCCATGCCCTCTGTCAAAACTATCTATGTTGCTTTGGTTGATGTCTGCCACGGCAAAAAGGTGATTGTCGTAAGCAATTTGTTGCTCTAAGGTGAATTTAGACCGGTCTAAAATTTCCACTGCTTTCATCAGATTGGGATAAACTGAAATATCAAATTTTTGCATGGTTATGAGTTTTTCAGGTTCGGCTAAAAATGTGATCCAGCGATCTATTGGGTTATCTAAGTTAAAATTATCCATTTTTTTTCTTTTTCCCAACTCTATCAACCTTAGAGATAATCCATCTAATTTGAAATTTTCTTGCTCATGTTTGAATGAGAATTGATGCAGCCAACCCGTCATTCCCGGTAAAATATCATAGTCCAGAATAGTCAATAGGTATACGGGATTTGTCTTTGCATAATGAATGCCCGAATTAAACTGCTGCGTATACGCTTTGCATGCATAGAGTAATTGCCGGTTTAGAAAACCCTCATGATGCACCACCTGCATTTCCAAAATAAAGTGCTGGTTGTTGGTGTCTGTACATCGGATATCAACAACAGATACTTTACCATCCTGGTTATCTGCCAGCATTTCCTGTTTTAAATAGGTAATATCAACTACTGGTTTGGGTGGATCGACAAAAAGGTT
>CANHUF010000063.1 GCA_947463715.1 Sphingobacteriales bacterium | reverse complement strand
GCTATGTTGATAGGACGTACAGATAAATAAATGTGTTGTAGTTGTTGTCCAGCCGACCATTTTGCAGGATTACTTTTACATATAAAATCATTATCAGATAAACTGTTAATGTAATCTATAAACGAATTGTGCTTATCAGTTAATTCTTTTTTGATTGACTCTTTATTCATAGCTTAAATTGAAATATGTATGAAATTATTTAAAAGAGATCTGATCTTACAATTATTTTATCCTGAATTTAAAGGATTTCGCATGATAGTGCAAGTTTTCACAATCTTACTCATATCATATCCTCTAAGATTCTTTTAATCTCATTCTTTTCATTAGATGTAATCTCATTCCAGCTCTTACCTTGCAACCCCATTTCAATAGAGTAGAATATATTAAGGTGTGGTTTTACTCCGGCCTTAATTAAATTCTTTTTGATTGTTTTGTAATCTGAAGACATTAAGTTTTTCCTTGTGCAGAAAACGGTGATATTGACCCCTCAAAACGGTGATACTGACCCCCTTGAAGATTTTATGTAAAAGAACAGAAGACGTATGACAAGATTACCGTTTTTTTCTGAGAGTTTCTCCTTTTAATTCAATTTGATGTGATGAATGAACTAGTCTATCCAATATGGCATCAGCTACAGTACTTTCGCTCATTACATCGAACCAGCTTGGAGGCGGCAATTGACTGGCAATGATTGTAGAAGTTTTTCCATGTCTGTCTTCAATAACTTCAAGTAAATCAAATTGCTGTTGCTGATCCATTTTAGTTAGTCCAAAGTCATCCAGAATCAAAAGCGAAACTTTGGAAATCTTATCAAGGTGTTTCATGATTGATCCGTCAGCCCGGGCCATTTTGGTTTTTTGCATAAACTTCTGTGTGTTAGCGTACATGACAGTGAAGCCATGAAGACAGGCCTGATGTCCGAAGGCTGAACTGAGAAAACTTTTACCGCACCCAGTAGATCCTGAGATGAGTATGGATTCTCCTTTTTTAATGTATTGACACGATGCAAGTGCCATTATCTGAGCTTTGTTCAAACCACGTTTGGGGTCATAACTCAGTTCTTCAAGACTTGCCTGGTACCGGAAACGTGCTCCGTGAATCATCCGGAGGAATCGGCTATTTTTTCGTTCTTCCTCTTCCCGTTGAATAAGCAGTTCTAGTCCTTCATTGAGTGTTAGTTCCACGTGTTGACGACTCTGAATGAGTGTTTGCCAGCCTTGTGCCATTCCAGTAAGGCGGAGCTGTTTGAGTTTGGATTCGATTTGTTGTTCCATTACTGTTTAAATGTTTAGTGATAGTTGTTGATAATAGTCTTTACCGCGTATGTTTTCGTGTGTGGGGAGTGGGATATCTTCAGCGTGTGCAGTCAGACCTGCTTTTTGAAAATGCTCAATCAGTTTCATTAAATATTGGTAACCATAGCATTTGTCTTCTATGGCCTGACGGCAAGCGGCAGTAAATATGTCTGCTGTGGTTCTGCGATGCAGCCTAAAGAATCCATCACAAGTACGGTAGTTCTGTTCTGCAGGTCGGCCATAGTCAAACAGTGATTGAATCATGAAGTGCAGCTCTGGAGATATTTTTTGAGCCCGGTTCATGTAATACGAAGGACTGCGGCTCAGGTAATGCTGATGATGTGAGCAGAGATGATCCAAAATGGTAGAATATTTTCCTGCTTCATAGCTGCGAGGGTGAATGGCTATTTGTTCTCCTTGCATATATATCCGTACGAGAGACCGCGTGTAAATAATCTTTACACGCTGACCAATCCATTTAAACGGAACGCTGTAGTAATGCCGGTCTATGCTCAGATATACATGGTTATTCTGTGCAATCTTAAGTTCTCTGTAGTACTTAACCTCATAAGTTTGTTCAGGTAGGGGCTGAAGTTGTGGTTTCTCCAGAGATAAAAACTGTTCTTCCCTGCAGAAGGGCTTCTTCTGCATGCGTGTCTGGTTATGTAGTCTAACCTTCTCTTTAACTGCCTCATTGAGTGAAGTCAAATCAAAAAATTGCTGATTACGAATCTTGGCATATACCCTGTTATACAACAGTTTAACCTGGTTCTCAACCAGCGCTTTATCTTTTGGATGGGCTACACGTGCAGGAACAACAGTAAATCCATAATGGTTAGCAAAGTCTTCTAATGCACGACTGAGTGTAGGTTCATAATTATTGGCCTTTATGATTGCAGCCTTCAGGTTGTCTGGTACGATTATGAATGGTATCCCACCAAGGTGTTCTAAGCAGCATCTGAGTGCGTATATAAAATCTTCTATGCTCTGAGTCCGAACAACAATTGCAAAACAATAATCAGAGAAAGGAAGACTGGCAATAAAAACAGGACATTCAATACATTCTCCGGATAATGAATCCACATATGAAAGCTTATGACCTGCAAAGTCTATAAAGAGTTTATCGGCTGGCTTATGTTGTAGAACCATACTAGGCTTACGGGCAATGAGCTGCTGACGAAGGTGAAACCGAAACTGGGTTAGTCCGTAGCCATCAGGGACATCAGCAATATATTCTTCCCACAGCAGCTTTTGAGTCACTCCTCTGCGTTTTAACTCGGTAGCATAGTATTCCAGCCGCTCACGGATATATAAATATCTTTCATCCTTATAGGCTGGATTCCCGCTAGTGAACAGCCTTTCTAATGCAGGATCAGGCATATCTAGCAGGTCTGTAACCGACTGGCATAAACCATGTAAACGCGCCAAATAAGACTTCACTGTATTCTTACTAATGCCCAGACTTCTGGCGATATATTTAATCTTACTACCTTGTTGGTGAAGAAGTAATAACTGTTTTACCTGACTCATGGGTTTTATTTTACCAGCCATCTGTTGAGTTTTATATCCAATAAAACTCATATAATAAAACCTTCGTATAGGGGGTCAGTAAGCTCCGTTTTTCATTCCTATTTACCTACAAGCCAATAGAAATACAAAACCCCTTTCACGTAATGAAAGGGGTCAATATCCGCCGGTTTGTCAGGATTAATATTATCCAAAACCGAAAATTGTCATCCCGATTAGGGGGTCAGCATGCTCCGTTTTCTCCATTTACTCGTTATGAAGTGTCTAATTCGTCCTGTAGGGCTTCCCATACCTCTGTTCATATTTTAAATTCCTTCCTCTCCAATCACCCATTTCCACATAAAAACTCAAATCTTGGCAAGAATCTGGCAAGGACTTCCCAAAAGAAAAAAGGGTCTATGAATTTTACTTCATAAACCCTTGATAATGTTGACTTTCGTCTTGCTCCTCAGACTGGACTTGAACCAGTGACCCTCTGATTAACAGTCAGATGCTCTAACCAACTGAGCTACTGAGGAATTTACCCTTTCGGGGTTGCAAAAATAGTAAAAAACCTGATTGTTGGAAAGAAAAATCAGAATTCTTTCCAAAAAAATGCCAATTCAGGTGCCTGGAACACAAAGTTTAATCTTCACTTTGCTAGTAGGCACCGGACTGAGGGCTTTACATAAGGCACAATCTTCGGTTTGAGTGGAGTCAAGCGTAAAATAAAATTCATCTCCTTCCTTCAAACTCTCCGGAAATGTACATTTACTGTCAACTGCAAACACATTTTTGTATACCGTTCCGGTTGTGGGGTAGGTCCAGCTGCTTTCCACTAAAAATGCATCACTTTTTCCTTCCAGCAGTTGTACAACATCGTTCTTGCAAATTCCCTTTACAACAAGCTTGCCTTTAAAGCAGCCATTGGCAATGGTTTCTTGTTTATCGCATCCGGTAAATGCTAGCAGCAGTACCATCCATCCCAAGAATTTCAACATAGTTTGTTTTTAAGCTAAATTACTGCTGATTTTACTCATTTTCAACCTTTTGACATGTCTTTTAACCTTCAGCCTGATGACCTTCGCAATGACCGGGTCGCCCTGTTACCTCTTCGTGAAACAGACCTTGAAGTACTTTATACACTTGCATCTGATCCGCTTGTCTGGGAGCAACACCCCAATCCGAACCGCTATCAGCGCAAGGTATTCGAAACCTATTTCAGGGGAGCAATGGAATCAAAGGGTGCCTTTATCATCAAAGATGCCCTTACTGGGGAACCGTTGGGATGTACCCGCTTCTATGATTATAATGAAGAAAAGCGTGAGATACTTATTGGCTATACCTTTTTTGGCAGGGCTTCTTGGGGGAAGGGCTTTAACCCTGGGGTCAAAAAATTGATGTTGGATTATGCTTTTCAATTCGTAGACAAGGTAATATTCCATGTTGGAGCTTCCAATATGCGGTCTCGGATTGCCATGGAAAGGCTGGGTGCTATAAATATAGGGATGGAAGAAGTGGCTTATTTTGGGGAACCTCTCAAAGCCAATGTTGTTTTCGTAATCAATCGCCCTGCTTAGTATTTTTCTTTGCAGACTTTTTTAACGCTGCCTTGTTGAGGTTTTCCTGCACACGAAATGCTACAATTTCTTTTATCAGCGCTTCCGGAATGGTTTCACCATGAGGAAACTGGATAGTAGACTTTGACGTTTTAAATGAAGAGATTTTTCCAGCAAATGCTTTTAATGCTGAGGGCATGGGGTAAATGGCATAATGCTTCTCCCAGCTGGCATAATAGACTACAATCCCTTCCAGTTTGATAGCGGGCATGCCGTAACTCATCACAGAAGTTGCACCTGGTGCTGTTTCCAGGATAATCCGATGTAATTCAATAAAGCCATCCCTGACTTCTTCCTGAACCTGGCTGATATATTCCTCAACTGTTGCTGGTTTGCTCATGTATTGTAGTTTACTGCCTGAAACCTACATAGATGCCGTCTGGTCTTAATTCCAGTGGGTAAGTCCGCATGTTATAACCCTCTCCGGTTACATTGTAGCCGTTTTTCAGTGAGAATTTGAAGCGGTGCAAGGGACAAACTGCATTTCCCTGTGCATCGATATAGCCCATGACCATTTTGGCACCGGCATGGGGACATTTGGATTGAAAAGCAAAAAGCTGGTCTTTGAACCTGGCGATGCAAATGGTTTTTTCACCTATCTCAGCCTGAACCATATCATATTTTCCGAAGCCCAGAGATGCTTCATTTTCTGCTACAAAATGCCATTGGTAAAGCTTAGAATCCATCATACTGCTGAAAACCTGTCTTATATGGATAGCGCCTTACATAGAGTTCTCTGACCTGATTCAGGATGGATGTACGTAACCTGTCAATTTCCCTCCGCTCAGTGGCTGAAATAAATACACATCTTGAAGATGTTTCGTGCTGCCACCTCCGGGTAAGTTCTTCAAGGAGTTGAGTTTTAACTTCCGGCTCAAGCCATTCGTCAAAGGTGTGTTCCTCATAAAGATCCATCTTATTGAAAACCGTGATTACGGGCTTCTCGCTGCAACCAAGCTCGGCAAGGGTGGTTTTCACCACATTCATCTGATCTTCGTACTGAGGGTGGGAGATATCGACCACATGGAGCAAGATATCACTTTCCTTTACTTCATCCAGGGTGCTTTTGAAGCTTTCGATGAGGTGGTGGGGGAGTTTGCGGATAAATCCTACTGTATCACTCAGCAGGAAAGGGGTATTTTCAAAAACAATCTTGCGGGTGGTGGTATCAAGCGTGGCAAACAGCTTGTTTTCTGCCAGTACATCACTTTTGCTCAACAGGTTCATGATGGTGGATTTACCCACATTGGTATAACCAACCAGGGCTACCCTGATGAATTCGCCCCGGTCTTTGCGTTGGGTGTAGGCTTGTTTCTCTATCTCGCCCAGTTTCCTGCGAAGCAGGGCAATTTTTTCACGCACGATACGGCGGTCAGTCTCGATTTCAGATTCACCCGGTCCGCGTGTACCGATACCACCACCAAGCCTTTCCAGGTGTTTCCACATACCACGAAGGCGGGGTAATATGTACTGGTACTGTGCCAGTTCTACCTGGGCCTTGGCCTGAGCGGTTTTCGCCCTGCGGGCGAAGATGTCCAGAATGAGATCGCTTCGGTCTATCGTCTTGATATTGACAACCTTTTCTATATTGGAAATCTGCGCACCAGTGAGTTCGTCGTCGAATATGAGAACCCGTATATCCTTTCCAGCAGCCCAGTCCCTTATCTCCTCCAGTTTACCCTTGCCCACATAGGTTTTGGAATCAGGATGAGAAAGCTTCTGTGTGAATGTTTTAACAGTAACGGCTCCTGCCGTAGTGGCAAGGAATGCCAACTCTTCAAGGTATTCCCGAAGGAGGTGATCCTTTTGATCTTTCAGGCCAACACCAACGAGTACAGCCTTTTCGGATTCATTAAAAAGTGATGATTTGTCGAGCACTTAGTTTTTTCCCATGCTTTTAGTGCGTGATTAAAGTCCGCTTAAAACTACACCAAATGAATACGGACGAACAGACGGGCCCAGACCTTCCTTGAAGAAATCAGTTACGGTATAGGATCCGAATACACTGAAGTTACCCAAGCCTACCCTTCCAATAAGGGCAAATCTGGTACTGTTGATGTAGCGCCTGTCTTTTTCTTTGGTATAGTAACCACCAGTTCCGGTAGCGTCAAGGTCGATTTTGGATTTCATTTTGGCATCAATCAGTGTACCAATCTTGGCGCCGAATGCAAATTTCCATCCTTTGTTCATGTTTTCAGGATTGGTGGAGTAGCGCAATTCAATGGGTGCTTCAACATAACCGGTTACCAGTTTGTGTTTTTTGTAACGGGTGATGGTATCACGTGTGAATTTGGCACCGAACCTGTCGTTCAGGTCAACGGTCATTTTATCGAAGAAAATATTATCAGTTCCTACACCCGGACCAATAGCTACGCTTAGTTTGGGATTGGATTTGAAAGGAAAATCAAACAGAAAATAGGCGTTGAAAGTCCGGTTGAAACCCTTGGTGGTGATATTATCCGGCTTACCCCATCCTGCCAGTCCGAATTGCAGCATAAAATGGTCTGAAGCCCTTTTACTGAGATCCAGTTTGCTGTAATCAGGTTTAATCTTAGGTGCTTTAGGCTCCTCAATTTTTGCAGGCTTGACTGCCTTAGGTTTATCCTTTGTATTGGCATCCTGAGCTGAGGCCTGCAGGGTAAGGGTAAGGAGCAGTAATCCGAATATCTTCTTCATGGTCTTTATTAAGTCGACAAATGTATTCCCAATACGGTTAATGAAAGGTTAAGGTTGGGGTTGCAAAGGTAGTTTATTTCCATAATTTATACCTTTTTCGCCTGCTCATTGTACTTATCAAATTTTTATTAACTTTTCAGTCCTCAGAACAGAGATGTTCTAGGGCCTATAGCTCAGCTGGTTAGAGCATCCCTACTTTCAGCTAGATTCTAACCAATGAGTCAGATTTGTACCCAAATAAAAAAGCATCTATGAGACGAATCTTTATAACTGCTTGATTTTCAAGTGGGCCCATCCCGAGGTATCGTTTACATTGAATAATATCCAGTTGCTCTCCCAACACCTTCTTTTGTAATTACTTTTTTATTTAATAATTCAATGATTGTTTTCTTTACAGTTGGAAGTGGAATGTCTAGTTTAGTGGAGATAGCTCCTGAACTGCATCCTGCATGATTTTGTATATAAAAATTAATTCTTTTTTCGCGGGGAGTGAGTGCTTTACTTACTTTTTTACTCTCTTCTAATTTCAGCACCAAATTGCCTTGTATGTTATTTAGGCAGTTTATAAAAAAAATAAGCCATTGTGTAACGTTTTCTCCAGGTCTATTTTTTTGTGCATCCGTTAATACTTTGTAGTATTCAGATTTTCTATTTTCAATTTCATGTTCAAAGCTTACATACTGTATCCATGAATAACCATTCTTCAATAAAAGTAAACTAGCTAATAATCTGCTTAATCGACCATTGCCATCTTGAAATGGATTAATGCTTAAAAATTCATACACAAACAAAGCGTCTTTAATCAATGGCAATGTTTCTTCATCATTTTGATACCATTCAACCAGGCGTATCATTGCGTCCTTCGTTTGAAATCCAGGTTCAGATGTTTTGAAGATGGTTTGTTTGGTCCCGTCAGCCAAATTTGCTTCAACTGCATTGGTTACTTGTTTGTATTCACCTTTATGCCATGCATCTTTTACACTATGTTTCATTAAGAGATTATGTAAGCTCTTGATTTGACTTTCTGTAATACCAATTGATGCATAATTTTCAGCAATAGTGTCTAAGGTTTCAAAGTAGCCCGCTACCTCTTGTTGGTCTCTTTCTTCAAAAGAAGATATACTAATGTTTTCAATTAAAATACTTACTTCGTCATCGGTCATTTTGGAACCTTCAATTCTGGTAGAAGCTCCTACACTTTTAACCGTTGCAATACTTTTTAATTGCATTAATGTGCTGCCTTCTCTTTTTTCAATACTTGACCATGATGCATCAAAACGATCGATTTTTGAAAGCTCAGACATGATTTTCATATCCAACTCAAGTTGTAGGTTGTTTATGATTAAGCTCATGATATCCGTATTTATCCGTAAATATACAAAAACAGATCTGATAAGTGCAACTAATTATATCCGTATTTATCCGTAAATATCTGATTTAGTAACCCTAAAAAATATGTTTCCTTGTAAATAAATTAAACCTAGCCCAAACCTAGCCAAAAAGAAAAAACCACCTATGAAACAAATCATAAGTGGTTAATTTTTAAGTGGGCCCACCTGGGCTTGAACTAGCCCCATAGCTATCGCGACGACAATTAAGAGGAGCAATATTCTCTGAATTATAAGTAACTTTATAGTCAATTCTGAATATGAATATTTCACCTGTTTTACACAAAGCACTACTTAATTCATTGGATGAAAAAATGAATGATTTAAATTATTGGCTAGCACAACCTGTTGTAAAAAGGCTTGAAGCGGTTACATTTTTAATATCTCAAACAGTAGATCTTAAAAATACAAGAATGGATAAAACGCATGTAGTAAGAAGAAAACTGAAAGCATGACTTTAGCCCAGGATTTTGAAGATTTCGTTATCCTTCTCAATAAACATCATGTAGATTACATGGTTGTCGGTGGTTATGCACTTGCATTTCATGGAAAACCAAGGCATACAGGAGATTTAGATATTTGGATAAACAGTTCAGAAACAAATGCCGAAAAATTAATACTGGTCATTAAGGAATTTGGATTATCTGATTTAGGCTTAACTAAATCTGACTTTATAAAAGAAGGATATGTTACACAAATTGGTTACCCACCTTTGAGAATTGATATACTAAACAGTATTGATGGAGTTAAATTTGAAGACGCCTTCCCTAACAAATTATTTGTTGATATAAATGGTATTGAAGTTAAATACATTGGATTAAAAGAATTTATAGAAAACAAAATAGCTACAGGTAGAAGTCAGGATATAGCCGACTTAAAAGAAATAAAAAAGTTGAATAGTTCAAAACGGGCAAATAAATAACAGATTGTAGTATTTTTTTCAAATTGCTTCGAAATAAAAAAGCAGCTATGAGATTTCTCTTCATAACTGCTTGATTTTCAAGTGGGCCCACCTGGGCTTGAACCAGGGACCCCCTGATTATGAGTCAGGTGCTCTAACCAGCTGAGCTATAGGCCCTAGAACATCACTGTTCTGAGGAATGCAAAGTTAAGGAATAAATTGAAAGTTTAAACGCCAATGAGTTTTTCAATCATTTTTCTACTTTTCCAGTTTTTTATTTCGCGTTCTCTTTTGTAGGCTTCTGCTTTTCTATTGAATAGTTCCTGATACACGATCACCCAATCGTTTACTTTTCCTGTAAATCCTTTATGATTTGATAAATACTTTATAGCTAACTTCTAAACTTATACCCAATAGGGACACCTACAAAGTGCTACAAATGTGCTACAAATGATTAGCATCATATTTTTAAAATATTGAAAATCATATCATTAAAATTTTGTAGCATTTTTATCGCACTTCAGTAAACTACTTTCTATTCCATATTTCACTATTTTAACCATTAATCAGGTAAAAATATGATTGCTCATCTGGCAGTCTGTACTCTAAAAAATTAATTTATTAAGCGTTAAACTAAGATTGATGAAGCATCATTACGCTCTCCTCACAGCCCTTGTGCTGTTCCTCTCTGCCACGCTTGGTCGTGCGCAAAACACCCAAACCTTCACTTATCAGGGATTTGTTTTCCAAACCTACACCATCCCGGTCTC
>CANHUF010000062.1 GCA_947463715.1 Sphingobacteriales bacterium | reverse complement strand
TTAAAACCAATGGGTGAGCTAATTTGTTCATTTTCCGTCAGTTGTATTAACGAAATATTAAATTATCTATTTTGCAGAAACAGCAAATGGTTTGTAAAAAAAGAGAATTATACTCCCGATTACAGCAGGAAGTATAAAGTTGATTACCCATACAGCAGTAACAGCGAAAAGAATTACAGGATAGTTTACTAAAACGGGTGTGAACAGCCAGTATGCAAACTGCCACCTGATGCCCAGTTCTGCAACAGAGAGTGTTGGAACTATCGCAAGCCAGAGAAACATCATGGCAACAGATAAACTCAGTGCCAGCAGGTTTGGCATCTCGCCGGATACAGTAAGCAGAATAGCATATTGCGCGATAAAGAGCACATAACGACAGAGAGACAAAACAAGTATTACCGTAAGTGTTTGTAAGGAGAGCGAATCAATAATACCGATCTGACTGCTATATCGGGATAGCATTCGAATCTTCATTAACTTCCCCATCCAGCGCGATCCGGTAAAAAAAAGCTGACAAATCAAAACTGTCATTACTGGCGTGAGCCAATACAGCAAAGTAATTACTGCAGATAGTCCTGCAGGTTCCAGCATTGCTTTGAATGCGCCCCCGGCAAACACCAGCGTGAGACATCCTGCCACCAAGGTCACCAGCAGCTGGGCAAGATTACTGATAAAGGTAAAAGCTGTTCCCTTGATGCGCAGTCCTGCAGGCAGGTAGATAATCCTGCCGGCAAATTCTCCTACACGATTTGGGGTTATCATCGAGATAGCCAAACCACTGAAAACGGCCCTGAAAGCATCCGGCCAGCTCATATCAAATGAACGACTGAACATCCTTTTCCACTTCACTACTTCGATACCCCATTGTACAAACATCAGGATTACTGCACCTGCAACCGTCCATACCCCTTGGGAACGCAGCAATGCCGGAAACTGATTAAGCTGTGTGGCTAACTCGGGGTCTGACCTGAATTGATGATAGATGCCTCTGGCAAGAACCACAAATAAAAGGGGACCTAAAAACCAGTTGATGATTATTTTGATACTTTTGTTCAGTTCAATTGCTTTGAACCAAAAATACCCCTACTTGAAACACAAATGCAAGATTATTTTGGGAATTGACCCTGGTACAGTGATTATGGGATATGGAATCATTGCTGTGGAAGGTAATCAGATCAGGATGCTGGAAATGGATGTCATTAAACTGAATGGCAAAAAGGATATGTTCGAAAGACTTGGCATCATCAATGATGTCATCACTGACCTTATTGTACGGCATAAACCTCATGAAGTTGCCATTGAAGCCCCTTTCTTTGGCAAAAACATACAAAGTATGCTTAAGCTGGGGCGGGCACAAGGTGTTGCCATTGCAGTAGCCATCTCCAACAAATTACCGGTTGCCGAATATTCCCCTAAAAAAGTGAAACAATCGATAACAGGTAATGGAAACGCCACCAAAGAACAAATCTGGAAGATGTTAAACAGCATCATGCCACTGCCAAAAACAATCCACTATTTTGATGCATCAGATGCGCTCGCCGTGGCCGTTTGTCACCATTTCAGTGCCAACGCCATTCCCGTTGAAGCTGGTTCAGCTAAAAAAGCAGCGCGGAAAAAAAGTACAGGATGGGCAGATTTTATTAAAAATAACCCTGAAAGGATTTCAGAATAACTATTGATCCACTTTGTTAAAAATCATTTTTTTTGCCTGATAAGAAAATAAATGGCAGGTATAAATAGAATCAGTTGAATTCCTACTGGACGCCCTACAAAGAAGTCCACCAAAACCTGCACACAGGCAATACCCAGAAAAAGCCAGACTGCCCAGCGCTCTTTAGACCATATGAAAGACAAGGCCATAAAAAGCAGGATATTGAGGAACCCATGAGCAGCAGGGTATAACAATCCAAACCTGGCGTAAACACCAGTGAATGTATAGATAAGGTCCATTAATCCGTAAACGGCAACAAGTGCAATCAGTACATTGGTGACTATGGAAGATAGCGGCATTTTACTGTTTGTCATAAGCCTGAAGTTTTTCCAGAATCCTCATTTGAGCTTCTTGTAATGCTGACTGGGATAGCTTGAGTTTTGTCCGGGTAAAATTGAGGTCATCAGCACTGTTAATCGGAACTAAATGTACATGTGCATGAGGCACCTCCAGACCAACTACAGATATCCCGCATCTAAGACAGGGAAATGCAGCCTCGATTGCTTTTGCTATGGGCTTCGAAAAATTAAGGATAGCCGCCAATTCTGCTTCATTCAAATCAAAAAAATAATCAACTTCACGTTTGGGAACAACCAGTGTATGTCCGGGTACCAGCGGAAAAACATCCAAAAATGCCAAGAAGAGTTCGTTCTCAGCAATTTTGTAGGCCGGGATCTCGCCGGCGATTATTTTTGAGAAAATAGTGGCCATAATCAGATTGTGATCTGTTCTATGATAAAAATTATCTTTCCGTTTGGTGCCTGAATTTCTGCCTCATCACCTACCTTTTTTCCAAGCAAACCCTTTCCAATTGGAGATGTTACAGATATTTTTTGCAACTTAAGATCTGCTTCTTTTTCGGAAACAATCTGATAAGTCATTGATTTTTTCGTTGCCTTATTATGAATGGTTACTTTGGTAAGTATAGAAACTTTACTGGTATCTATGGTTGTGGCATCAAGAATACGTGCAGTTGCCAGTTCGGATTCCATCCTGCTTATTCTTGCTTCGAGCAGTCCCTGTGCTTCTTTTGCAGCATCGTATTCCGCATTTTCCTTCAAATCTCCTTTTTCACGGGCTTCTGCAATTGCCCTAGATGCAGCTGGCCTTTCAACAGCTTTAAGCTGTTGTAATTCTGCCCTCATTTGCTCAAGTGTTTCTTTGGTTACATACATTACACTCATGGTGAACAGTTGATGTGTTTTAAATAAAAATAGCAACGCCTCAGAAAAATTCTGAAGCGTTGCAGTATTACAAAGTTAAGCAACTTTTACGAATTTGACCTTCTAAATGCATCCAGTTTTTCAAGAATAACCGCTGGCATGCGAAAAAGCGATTCCTTACTGTATCCCGCAATATGGGGTGTAATGAGCACATTTTTCCTAGCAACAAGGTTTTTCAGCTGTTCCGTTTCATCCAGGGAATAGGACTTCAACTCTTCATTTTCAAGGACGTCAAGCCCTGCAGCTGCTATTTTTCCTGCATCAAGCGCCCTGATGAGGGCAGCAGTATCCACTACACCTCCCCGGCTCGCATTAAGCAAGACAGGATTTCGCTGGAGGGAACCAAAAAAATGATCATCTGCATAATATGCTGTTTCAGGTGTAAGCGGCAGGTGGAAACTAATCACATCAGCTTCTGCCCTTAACTGTTCTGGCGAAGATTCTTTTACATAACCTGAAGTAAACCCTGTTTTATATTTATCAACAGCAAGAACCTTTACACCAAAAGGTGCGAGCAGGTTGCAGAATGATGATCCGGTTTGGCCATATCCGATGATGCCAACCGTTTTTCCACGTAACTCCATTCCCCTGTTGGGTTCCCTGCTCCAGATACCTTGAGCTACTTCCTGTGCAGCCCATGGAATATGATGCATCAGAGCGAGCAGCATGCCCAGGCAATGCTCGCCAACGGGACCGCAATTGCCCTCAGGACTGCTCATGCAATGGATATTTTGAGATAGTGCATAGTCTACATCAATAATTTCCATCCCACTCCCTAAACGCCCTATCCACTGCATGGCTGTGGCCTTAGACAGTATTGCAGCGTCAATATTCAACCGTGTTGAGATGACCATTCCTTCATACAGATGAATCACCTCTGCCAGCGCGGCATAACTAATCTGTTCATGAACATCCACATCATAACCTCTCTGCCTGAGACCTTCTTCAAGCATAGGATGTGTTAAAGCAGTAATAATGACTCTTGGATTCATTGCATCCTGTTTAATAACCCTACATAATCAGCCACAGATAACTGTTCGGCTCTTTTCGTAAATATATCTTCCTTCAGCACTTCGGGTTTGAAATAAGGTTTGAGGGGATTCCGAAGTTGTTTTCTCCTTTGCCCGAATGCTGCTTTTACAAGTGAGGCAAATTTGCGGTGATTCACAATTCCATATGGATTTCCAGTTCGTTTCATTTTGATGACACCGCTTTTAACTTTGGGTGGTGGATTAAAAGCATCTTCATCCACATCAAAAAGGTACGCTACCTCAAAATAGGCCTGGGTCAACACACTGAGGATGCCATACTCCCTGGAGCCTGGTCCTGAACAAATTCTGACTGCAACCTCTTTCTGGAACATACCAATCATACAGGAAACCTGGTCTTTCCATTCCAGTACCCTGAAAACTATCTGTGTTGAAATGTTGTATGGAAAATTGCCGATCAAGGTAAAATCCCCTTCAAATGGTACAGGAATTTCGAGAATACTTCCTGAAATAATTTTTCCCTCCAATGAAGGATAGACTTTGCAGAGGTAACCAATCTTCTCTTCATCCAGTTCAATTAACTTGAAATCAAACCCCTCTAATTTAATGAGGTACTTGGAAAGCGCACCTCCACCCGGACCAACCTCCAGCAATTGCGTGAATGAACAGGTTTTCAATACCTCCACGATGCGTTGACAAACAACCTCATCCTTCAGGAAATGCTGTCCAAGTGATTTTTTAAGGGTATACATGGGGTTAAAATTAAGACAAAGATCCCCGTTTTCCTTGTACCTTTACATTTCAAATGAAAGCGGCGTAATGAGTGTACAAAAAAGACCTGTAGTTGGCATTTCTGTTGGTGATCTCAACGGGATTGGTATCGAACTGATTTTGAAAACATTTTCAGACAGCCGAATAACAGAATTCTGCACTCCTGTAGTCTTTGCCAACAACAAAGTGCTCAATTTCTACAGAAAACTCATGGGCGACATTGCCGTGCAATATACAAGCGCTAAAGACCTGAACAAAATCAACCCCAAACAACTCAATATTCTCACTGTTTGGGATGAAGATGTAGAAATTACACCAGGTGAGATGTCTCCAACAGGCGGATCTTATGGCGTCAAGTCTCTTCAGGCTGCAGTAACTGCGTTAAAGGACAAAACAATAGATGCACTGGTTACGTGCCCCCTCCATAAATTCTCCATGCAAAGCAGTGAATTCAATTTCACCGGACATACTCCCTACCTGAAAGAAGCATTCAAAGCAGACGAAGTACTTATGCTGATGGTTGCAGAAAATATGCGGGTAGCATTGCTTACAGAACATGTTGCCATCGGGGATGTAGCCAAACATATCAGCAAGGAACAAATCCTTAAAAAAATCAACCTGCTGAAAAACAGCCTCAAAAAAGATTTTGGCATAGAGCGCCCTACCATTGCTGTACTCGGTCTCAATCCGCATGCAGGTGATGAAGGTCTCGTTGGCAAAGAAGAAAAAGAAATTATCAGACCTGCTGTTGCAGAAGCAAAGAAAAATGATTGTGTCGTAATGGGTCCGTATAGTGCAGATGCATTCTTTGCAAGAGGCAGCCATGAAAAATTTGATGGAGTTCTTGCCATGTACCATGATCAGGGGTTAATTCCGTTCAAGTCTCTCGCACTGGGAGAAGGAACCAATTTTACAGCTGGTCTGCCAGTAATCAGAACATCCCCCGACCACGGTACGGCTTTTGATATTGCCGGCAAAAACCTTGCTGATGAATCGTCTTTCCGGGCTGCAATATTTGCAGCTATCGATATTTACAATACCAGAATGGGCTATGCGGAAATGAGGAAAAATCCACTGCGCAGGATGTCTGCACATGTTGTGGCCAATGCGGTGGATGAAAAAATTGAAGACTGATATATCCTTATAAACCAAAGCTAACAATATGAACTCTTTCACCAGAACACTGGTATTGGCGTGCCTGCTTGGCTGCACGACTACCTTATTTTCGCAAACAGACAGTTTAACCAACACATCCAAACCCAAGCGACATTTCTTCAAGGTCAACCTCGCTGGAATCTCCATTAACGGACAATACGAATGGGCATTTGCAAAGAGATTTTCCATTGCAGTTGGATACCGGGCATTACCTCAGGGAAAAATGCCATTCAGAAAACTGATACCCGCTACTGACGCAACAACAAGAGAATCGCTTGATAACCTTATCTTTTCCTCATCTTCCTTTACGCCAGAAATAAGGTTTTACACTGGAAAAAAAGGGTATGGTCAGGGATTCTACCTATCGCCTTTTTACAAAAAAGCCGAATACAAAGCCAAAGGGCTCGGGATAGATTATGTCAAAGACAATGGTACAACGGGCACCATGAATATGAATGGCTCAATCAAAGGTGAAACATGGGGTTTATTGCTGGGTGCACAATGGGCCCTGGGTAAACATTTTTGCCTCGACTGGCAGATACTTGGTCCGCATATCGGAAGATCCAGCGGTGGGCTATTTGGTGTTTCAACCAATCCGCTTAGCATAAGTGAACAGGCAGACATGCGCCAGTCTCTTCAGGATATCAACATTCCCTTTACAGAAGAAACGGTAACGGTAGATGCATCCAGGTCGAATCTGGAATTACGCGGACCATGGGCAGGAATCAGGGCAGGCGTTTCGCTGGGTTTCCGATTCTGAAAGTGCCGCTATTTGGTGGAGAAACTCTCCTTTGAAATACCCTTGTTGATGGCATAGCTGGAGTAGGTGATTTCAATCCGACCTTTTTTCCCAAGAGGCTTGGGATCTTTGGGTTTATTGCCTACCCCTGCATCATATTCAAAGGTAATTCCCTTCGGAAGTTTATAATCCTTGGTACTGAATAACATGACAGCTTTATCAGGCAAACCCCATTGGGTATACTTCCCGTAATCCATCTCCATCTCATATGTGCCATTTTCCTTGGTGGTGGTAACCGATCTTCTGATAACCATTTGTTTGTCGTCAACGTAAAGCGTTGACAAAACGATATCACCAGATTCATCCATTGGCAGCAGTTTGATAATGGCCAGATCAGCACCTTTCCAGTTTATTCTGCCGGCATCGAGCGCTGTGTAAGACCCGTCTGCTAGGAGGGAGTTCATATTAACCCTGATTCCTCCTTTGGGAAGCACAGATATGCCACCATCCTTTTTGATGCTGAACTGGTCGGGATATCTGTAAAGAATTCTTACAGCGGATATGGGTATTTTGAGAAAAGCCACATCAGTCTTCAATTGTCCTTTTGCTTCATAATCTTTTACGGATAAAAGCTTTGACTTAAGCTTCACTACAATCTGATCAGCAGACTGTGCCTGCAAAGTAAGGCCACAAATCCAAAACAGGGATACCCCAATAAATTGCTTCATACCATTAAAACACCATTAACCTGGCTTGGTTCAATCCACTACATGAAAGCATCTGATTCACGATATGCTTTGATCAGGGCAACCTCTCCTTCTTTACCCTTGATGGAATTACCATGCTCCATACCCATGATTCCCCTGTAACCTTTGTTGTAGATATGTTTGAAAATGTTTCTGTAATTCATTTCTCCGGTTGTTGGCTCTTTTCTGCCCGGATTATCTCCAATCTGGAAATAACCAATTTCGTCCCAGGTGCGGTCTATGTTGGCAATGATATTTCCTTCATTGCGTTGCATGTGGTACATGTCGAAAAGAATTTTACAGGCAGTGCTGTTCACAGCCTTGCATATCATGAAGGTTTGTGTGGAATAACGCAGGAAGAGATCCGGATTGTCACTCAGCGGTTCCAAAACCATGACCATGCCATGCTTTTCAAGCACTTCTGAACCCCTGCGTAAGGCATCGATCACATTGGCGGTTTGTATATCCATCGGCAGTGATCTGTCGAAATTACCCGGCACAACAGTAACATGCTTGGCATGACACCTTTTGGCCACTTCAACTGCTGTTTTACAGTCGCGCACAATGACATCTTTAAACTCCTGCTTGCCGGTTGTAAGACTCAGCTTCCAGTGCCAGCTATCTGTTGTAACCACAAATACACCCATCGTCATTCCCAGCTGCTGCAATGTATCGCCTATTTTAGCCTGCATCTCCGGTGTTCTGCCCATCATACCATTATCTTCAATACCCCTGAACCCCTGATCGTGTGCCCATTTAATCTGATCTATAAAATTACTTCCGGCATGAGCGGCAAACATCCCATCATGAAAAGCATAGTTGAGGTTGAAGATTTTTTCTGCAGGCTTTGCTGCATTTGCAGAAAACGATGATAGTCCTGGTATCAAAGCCGCTCCGGCCAGTGAAGAGTTTTTGAGAAATCCCCTGCGTTCCATAATGAAAGAAATTGTGTTGGTTGTTTGATTATTGCTAACTACAATTTACTTAAAATTGCATCAAATCATCAGCTTTGAAAAAAATAGTTATTCTCACCCTGTCAGCCTTTTTAATTTTCACCCTTGGCCTGATTGCACAAACAGCCAAACCCCTCTCAGAAGACATCCTGATTCCGGGATCAATCCATAAAATCAAAATGGTTTCAATCAAAGGTGGAAGTTTTACCTTAGGCAACAACAATTCAACTGATGCAACTGAAAAGCCTGCCAGAATGATCAATATATCGGATTTCTGGATTGGCGCCTTTGAAATAACACATGATCAGTTTGACATATTTTTTAAAGACGACAGCACCTCACAGGGGTCAAAAGTTGATGCCGTAACACGACCAACACCCCAGTACATAGACCTCAGCTGGAATATGGGTAAGGATGGCGGATTTCCCGCTAACAGCATGAGTGTAGATGCAGCCATGATGTTCTGCAGGTGGATGTATCAAAAAACCGGAATTTTCTTCAGACTGCCTACTGAGGCGGAATGGGAATACGCCTGCAGAGCAGGGAGTAAAACAAATTACTATTACGGAAATGATCCTGCTTTACTCGCACAATACGCCTGGTTTAAAGGCAACAGTGGTGAAAAATACCACAAGGTTGGTCAAAAAAAACCCAATGCATGGGGATTATATGACATGCTTGGTAATGTGGTTGAATGGACGATGGATCAATACGATCCTGCCTATTATCAGAAGTTGACAGACGGACAAAAAGACCCAACCAATCCACCGACTTCGAGGTATCCAAGAAGCCTGAGAGGCGGATCTTACCAGGATGCTCCGGCAGCACTGAAAGTTTTCAGCAGGGAACATTCTGTTGCACAGTGGAATCAGCGTGATCCGCAGATTCCCAAAAGCCGGTGGTGGCTTACAGACGGTATGATGGCAGGTTTCAGAATTGTTAAGCCTCAGATACAACCGAGTGCGGAAGATGCCGAAAAATTTTATAAATTGTATCTCGGAAATTAAACCTCATTAAAACAACAACGATGCAAAACAAAAAGCCATCATCTGGCAACAGTCGCCGGGACTTCGTCAGACAAACCGGACTCATCTCCGGCGGTGTTATAGCCGCCCCATTGATTTCAGGTGCCACAAACTTTCATTCAGGAGCAAGCGATGCCATCAAGGTTGCACTGATTGGCTGCGGCGGCAGGGGAACAGGTGCTGCAACGCAGGCACTTCGCAGCAAGCAAAATGTGAAACTTGTTGCCATGGCTGATGCCTTCCGCGACAGGCTTGACTCCAGCCTGAAAAGCATCACCAGCGAAATTGGTGAAGATGGAGCTGAAGCCCTGAAAATGATTGACGTTCCTGAAGAAAGGAAGTTCACCGGTTTTGACGGCTATAAAAAGGCCATGGAACTGGCTGATGTTGTTATCCTAACTACACCTCCCGGATTCAGACCTATCCACTTTGAAGAGGCTGTTAAGCAGGGCAAACAAATCTTCATGGAAAAGCCTGTGGCTACAGATCCAGAGGGTATCAAACGTGTACTCGTTGCAGCTGAAGAAGCCAAAAGGAAAAAACTGAATGTTGTCGTTGGCTTGCAAAGACATTATCAGAATTCATATAGAGAATTGTTCAAGCGCAAGGATATGATTGGTGACATCACCTCTGCACAAGCCTGGTGGAACAATGATGGTGTTTGGGTAAAACCAAGGCAGGCCGGACAAACAGAAATGGAATACCAGATGAGAAACTGGTACTATTTCAACTGGCTTTGCGGAGACCACATCACAGAACAGCATATCCACAACATTGACGTAATCAACTGGTTCAAAGGTGCTTATCCGGTAAAGGCACAGGGTATGGGCGGACGTGAAGTACGAAAAGGCAAAGACTATGGTGAAATCTTTGACCAC
>CANHUF010000061.1 GCA_947463715.1 Sphingobacteriales bacterium | reverse complement strand
GTGGCGCCTACTTCTCCTGTGATGGTATATGAAAATTTATTCATCCTGAGCGGACTGGTGGGTGATGAAACACCCGGACATATCCGGGCTTTTGATGTGCGCACAGGCCAGCAAAAATGGATTTTTCACACGATACCTTATCCCGGTGAAAAAGGATATGAAACCTGGAAGGACTCATCAGCGTACAAATACCTGGGTTCCACCAACAGCTGGAGTGGGTTCAGCCTGGATGAAAAAAGAGGAATTCTTTTTGCCCCTACGGGTAATCCGACGAATGATTTTTATGGTGGACAAAGACTGGGTCATGGGCTCTATGGAAATTCACTACTTGCGATTAATGCGCGTACAGGCAAGCTGATCTGGCATTTTCAAACGGTGCACCATGATGTGTGGGACATGGATCTGCCTACACCTCCATCCCTGGTTACTATCAACCGGAACGGGAAAAAGATTGATGCTGTTGCTCAAACCACCAAAACAGGCATGGTCTTTGTCTTTGAGCGGGAAACAGGTAAGCCCGTATTTCCCATTGAAGAGCGCAAGGTGAATACCCAAACCGACCTCATCAGTGAAGTACTATCGCCTACCCAGCCTTTTCCGGTTTTACCCAAGCCATTTGCCAGGCAGACCATTACGGTGAATGACCTCAACC
The DNA here is from genome assembly GCA_947463715.1 of Sphingobacteriales bacterium. Classification (GTDB taxonomy): domain Bacteria; phylum Bacteroidota; class Bacteroidia; order Chitinophagales; family Chitinophagaceae; genus Pollutibacter. The sequence continues at coordinate 9,563 of CANHUF010000061.1, read as the reverse complement.
GAATTACCACAGACACTGCCGAACATGCAGATTTACAAAAACGGTTTTTGTCGTACCGCGCGGGATCCATTTTCACCCCACCCTCCGTCCAGGGCACAGTAATTCTTCCGGGTTACGATGGCGGCGGAGAATGGGGCGGTCCGTCTATAGACCCAGTCACCAATGTCTTGTATGTCAATGCCAATGAAATGGCCTGGGTGCTGAACATGGTTGAGAACAAGAAGGAAACCGCAAAAGTCCAGACTGTTTTGCAGGCAGGTATCCAGGGCTATGAACAGTACTGTAGAAACTGCCATGGAACCTCCATGCAGGGAAACGGCAATTTTCCTGCTATCGCTGATGCGGCCAATAAATATGATAAGAAAACATTTGTTCAACTGCTCACCACCGGCAGAAAGATGATGCCCGGTTTTAATCAGCTTAGCGCAGATCAGAAAAATGCCATTGCTGCTTATGTGTTGAATCTGAAAGAAGAACATCAGCATGTTTATGCTTCTTCCGCGCCTCAATCTAAAGGTGCCCCTGCTCCCTTGTATGGATTTACCGGTTACAATAAATTCCTGACCAAGGATGGCTATCCTGCTATTGCTCCACCATGGGGCACACTCAATGCCATCGACCTGCAAACCGGAAAGTACCTCTGGAAGATTCCATTTGGGGAGTATGAGGAACTGAAGCAAAAAGGCATACCCACCACCGGACGGGAGAATTACGGGGGATCAGTCATTACCGCAGGCGGATTGTTATTCATTGGCGCAACAGCAGACAACAAATTCAGGGCATTCAACAAACGCACAGGAAAGCTGCTGTGGGAGACCACTTTGCCGGCTTCAGGTGTGGCTACACCGGCAGTGTATGCCGTGGATGGTCAGCAATTTGTGGTAATTGCCTGCGGAGGGTCTAAATGGGGTGGAAAAAACGGCGACAGCTATGTGGCCTTCCGTTTGCCACAATCAACCAGGTGATAAATTTCATTTTGAATTGAAAAGTCTTTTTAGCAGCTTTTCTATTTCCACAGCGTGAAAAAGTAAGGCTGCACCGCCGATACAGATCAGTAGCTCCTGTAAGGTGAGCGGAGCTGTTTTCAGGATTTTGTTTGCGAAAGGCAGGTAAATGACTGCCATTTGAAGCGCAAAAGTGAAAAGGACACCCCATATCAGAGACATGTTGTTGAATAGTCCGCCTGAAATAACAAGAGTCTTTTCCCTTTTGATGGCCAGCACATGGGCAAGTTGCGCAAGAGACAAGACGGTGAATACCATTGTTTGCCAATGTGTATTTTGACTTTTTAAAGCCCATGCCTGAACTCCTAATGTTATTCCAGCCATACATATTCCAACCCAAATGATGTGAAATCCGAGACCGCCGGCGAAGAGGCTTTCATCAGTTTTTCTTGGAGGCCTGGTCATGATATTCGGTTCTGCTTGTTCACTGGCAAGTGTTAGTCCGGGTATACCATCCGTCACCAGGTTAATCCACAAAATATGAATAGGCAGCAGCGGAACAGGTAATCCGAAGAATGGTGCCAGTAAGAGTGTCCATATTTCAGCGCTGTTGCAGGTCATGATGTATTTGACAAATTTTCTGATGTTGTCATAAATCCTTCTGCCTTCCTTAATGCCTTTAACGATGCTGGCAAAATGATCATCGAGTAAGATCATTTGCGCAACCTGTTTGCTTACATCTGTGCCCGTAATACCCATGGCTACCCCAATGTTGGCAGCTTTAAGAGATGGGGCATCGTTCACACCATCACCAGTCATGGCTACAAAATGTTTTTTGTGCTGCAGTGTGCGGACGATCCTTAATTTTTGTTCAGGAGATACCCTTGCATAGACCCTGATTTTTTCAATTTTTTCAGCAAAGACGCTATCAGTCATTTCGTTTAGTGCTTTCCCGGTCACAACCCATTCATCTTGTTCAATCAAACCTATTTCTGCAGCTATTGAAGCAGCGGTTTTAGGATGATCACCTGTTATCATAACAGTATGAATGCCTGCAGTTCTGCACTGTTGAATGGCTTCTTTTACTTCTTCCCTGGGAGGATCAATCATGCCAGTCAGTCCCGCGAAATGCAATTCATTTTCAATTTCTGTTAATACAGGATTTTCATCGAGTGATTCAATGATTTTGAATCCATAGGCAATAACACGTTTGCCTTCACCAGACAGTTGTTCAACTTCATCATTAATCAGCACAGCGTTGTATTGAGGAAGCAGAATCTTACTCAGTGTTTCTGCAGCCCCTTTGGTGATTACGATGTATTTGTTTTGATATCGGTGGATTGTTGTCATGCATTTTCTTTCAGCATCGAAAGGAAATTCATAGACACGGGAATATTCATTGCGTGCATGATGCATGCTGGCAGTGCCATGTGTTTTCACATAAAACTCTGCCAATGCAATTTCTGTAGGATCTCCTATCCACTCCTCTTCACCATTTTTTTCCACATCATGATTCAGTGCTATGCAAAGATTCAGGTTTGTTGTTTCAGAATGGAGGTGAATGTCTGACGGATGTGAGCTTGTGCTTACCACCTTCATTTTATTTTGAGTGAGTGTACCTGTTTTATCGGTGCAGATATAGGTAACAGAACCAAGTGTTTCAACTGCATTCAGTTTTCTGATCAGCACATTTTTTGTTACCATTTTTTTAGCTCCTCTCGCCAGTGAGATAGTTATCAATGCAGGCAAGGCTTCCGGTATGGCTGCAACTGCAAGAGAGATGGCTGTAAGCAACATTATAACAGGATCTTCACCTTTGATGAATCCGATGGTAAAAAGGGCAACACAGATAAAGAGAATGACATAAGATAGTTTTTTACTGAAATCAGCCATTCTTTGCTGCAGTGGCGTTATGCCTTCTTTGTGTTGTAGCATACCTGCTATTTGTCCGATTTTAGTATGCATGCCTGTTTCCACCACAATGCCTTTACCTCTACCTCCCGTAATTTGAGTCCCTTTGAAAGCCATGTTGCTGAGGTCTCCGGTACTGAGATCATCTTCTTTAAGTTGATCTGTTTTTTTTAATACCGGGATAGATTCGCCTGTAAGCATGGCTTCATTGATAAATAGCAGGTTGGATTCAGTCAGTCTGATATCCGCACCAACAATGTTACCGGCTTCAAGGAGGATAAGGTCTCCCGGAATTAAATTTTCTGCAATAATATTTTGGGGTTGACCTTCCCTGATAACATTGACCTGTTGAACTGATAGTTTTTTTAAGGCAGACATCGCTTTTTCAGCTTTGAATTCCTGGATAAAACTGATAAGGGCGTTGAGTAAGACGATGATGAGGATGATGATAGCATCCGTTAGGTCTCCTGCTATGCCCGCAATCACAGCAGCAATGATAAGTGTAATGATCATGAAGTCAGTAAACTTCAAGAGGAACAAGACCAGCGGTTTTCTTTTTTTCTTTTCAACGAGTTTGTTTGGTCCATATTTCTCCAATCTTAATCCAACCTCATGTTGATGGAGGCCTTGTTCACTGGAATTCGTTTTTTTGAAGACATCAGCAACACTCAATTTATGCCACAGGTTTTTCATTTTCATTTATTTTGATAAAGCAGTAGCAGGTTGATTGCGTAGACAATAAAAATAAGTACTGCGTCCCATAGTGGAAACGAGTTAGGCCTTTATAAATCAGTTACTCTTGAAATTAGTATTTAAAGGCAGGTATTGAAGATGCAATGGATTATTATCACATAGCGTCAAAGGTCAAATATCCTGGCGAAATGATTTTCCAGGTGGTTGCGCATGCCTGCACGGAATTGTTCAGGGTTACCGTTTTCGAGGATATCTACCAGTTCCTTGTGAGACACGAATGTTTTAAGCAACAATTGTTTCTTGAGTAAACCGCTGTGGTGCACGTAATCAAACACCGGCAGGAGCATCTTCTGAAATTTTTTCAGTGTTTTGTTATTGGTGATCTCATAGAGTTTACTGTGAAAAGCAACCTCATGGTCTATGTTGAACAGGTGATATTGTGTGGCAGGCGGCTCATCGGATACAATGGCCCGTAGTGCAGCAATGTCTTCAGGGGTGATGCGGTGAAAGAGTAGGTCGCTCATCCCGATTTCCAGCACCAGCCTGATTTCAAAGATTTCCTTCAGCGTTTCCTGATCGAGGATATGTGGGTTCATGCTCTTCGACATCATGCCAAAAAGGTCAGGACTGGTGATCACAGAACCCTTTTTCTTTTTGGATTCAATCAATCCCATCATCCTCAAACGCGTCAGCGCTTCCCGGATGACCGTTCTGCTGACCCCCAGGGATTCAGCCAATTCTATTTCCTTAGGAATCACATCTCCAACTGAAAGTTTACGGTCACGTAGCAATTCCACAATACTATCCTCCACCTTGTCTACCAGTGAACTGGTATCAATGGCCTTGATTGCAGCCTTGAGCGGGGAGCTATTCATGGAATATGTATTACTTATTAAATTATCTGCAAATTTACTTAAATTTTTTCATTAGTATATTATGCGAATAAAGTAAACATTATCAATATGTTATGCGCAAATAATAAAAAATTTGGACAGGCAGACAAAATCCGTTTATTTTGATATGTCATACATAATACATTAAGTTAAACTACCAGTCATGAAAGTAAAATGTTTACGGTTTTACCTTTTCTCTCTGCTGTTCCTGTTCACGGCAGCTGCTTTTGCACAGAGCAAACGCATTACGGGAAGGGTATTGAATGATGAATCAAGGCCCCTTGCAGGAGCCAGCATCCTCATCAGCGGAAAAAAAACAGGGACCCAAACGAATAACCAGGGTGAATTTTCTATTGAAGCAGCAAGCACGGATTTGCTGATTATTTCAGCTACCGGATTTAAATCACAACAAATACGGGTTGGAGAAAACGCATTCGTAGATCTTACACTGGAACCACTCACGGGTACGCTGGAGGATGTGGTTATTACTGGCTATGGCACGCAGAAAAGAAAGGAGGTCACAGGAGCTGTATCGACCATCAATCCCAAAACATTTGAACACAATCCAACCACCAATGTGGCAACTGTACTTCAGGGTAATGTTCCTGGTTTGCGTGTGCAACAGCGTACCGGTCAACCTGGATCTTCGCCATCAATCACCTTCAGGGGTGGAACTGAATTTGGCGGAGGTGGTACACCTTTATTTATCGTAGATGGCGTGATTGTCCCTAATTTGTATGGATTAGACATCAACGACGTTGCCGGAATTGACCTTTTGAAAGATGCTGCAACAACAGCTATCTATGGAGCAAGGGCTGCCAATGGTGTTGTTCTCGTTACAACTAAAAAAGGGAAGAAGGGCAAGGCTCAGATTGTTTACACCTATTCCAATTCAATCAACTACATCAGAAGAAACCCGGAAGAATATTTAAGCGGAGCAGATTATATCCGCATGAACAGGCTTGGTCTTCAGGCTCGTTTCAGGGGAGATTCACTCGATAACAACACCAATGCCATGAATACCGACAGGGGTCAGCTTCTGGGTGCATGGGGTTGGGCAATTAATTCAGGATGGGCTTCACCTACCGGATTGTATTCCACACAGTTGATCAATAACAATAACAGGAAGTTTCTTGGAACAGGCAACTGGAAATTACTCGTTGATCCCAATCCGTTCAACGTATTGCAAACTGACAGTATTCTTTATACAGACCTGAGCGCAAAGGAAAGGGAATCCATGATTCTACAGCAGGTCAATACCCTCGAACACAACCTGAATTTATCAGGTGCCAATGATCAGGGTTCTTATGCATTGTCTATTGGTACCGTAAAAGACAATGGCATGATCATTGGTTCAAGCCTGAAGCGATTGAACATGAACTTCAATGGCGGATTGAACATTGGTAAAAACCTGAGAGTTACCTCAAATATTGGAGCATATAGTGTGGAACAAAAGCTACCTTATGGTGGTCTGGCTGATCCTGAAGGTGGTGGTGCAGGTGGATTGTTGCAACGTTTTGTAGGTGTAGCGCCAACTGTGCGATATGTGAATGATACCTCATCAGAAGTATTGCCTGGTCCGAATGATGTTACCCTGGGTAATCCTGCCTACTGGAGTCAGATAAGGAACAACAGTACCAACCAGCAACGTTTCCTCGGTGGCATAAACCTGGAATATACCATCCTGCCTTATCTTAAATTTTTGGCGAGCGGTTCTGGCTATTATCAATTTACCAACGACAATACCTTCTCAACTGCTTTCCAGCAAGGAAACAACGGAGCCTTCAATACCAACAGGGCAGGAAGTTTCAGCAATGCCAGGTCGTCACAGTACACCACGAATGCTTTCCTGCAATTCAATAAAGCTTTCAACGGACATACCGTTACAGCCCTTGCGGGAACTGAATTCTATGAGTTCAGGAACTATGTCAATTCAGGTTTTGCGCAAGGTGCACCAACAGACCTGATTCCCTGGTTGGCAGCTGCAACTCCTCCCAGCATTCTGGGAACTTCGCTCATTAATCCTGCCGGAGCTTCCTCCAATTTCAATCAGTGGGAGAAAATTTCATCTGCCATTGCAAGGGTGAATTACACGTATAAAAATCGTTATTTGTTAACTGCGGTTGTCAGACAAGACGGATCGAGCAGGTTGAAGAAGGATAACTATTTTGGAACTTTCCCTGGTGCATCAGTTGGATGGAATCTGCATAATGAAAGTTTTTACAATGGTTCAACCTTGTCTAAGTACATCAGCAGTATAAAGCCAAGGTTGAGTTATGGTGTGAATGGCAATATCAATTCACTCGGTTTCTTTGCCACTTCGCAGATTTATAACAATGCCGGAACTTATAATGGTTTTGGCGGAACCTTTGTCAACTCTTACATCAATTCAAATGTTAGGTGGGAGCGTACCAACAGTTTAAACTTTGGTTTGGATCTGGGATTGTTGAATGAGCGCATCACCATCAATGCAGATTATTTTGTACGCAATGTATTCGATAAACTTGCTGGTCTCAATATCTCATCCCAGACTGGTTTTGGTAGCTTCACCACCAATCTCGGACAATTGCAGAACAAGGGTGTAGAGGTGGCGGTGAATGCACGGGTGATAGTGCCTCAAAGAGCAGACGGATTCAGCCTGGATCTTGGTATGAACTTTTTCCACGTAAAGAGTTATGCGAAACAACTTCCTTTCAACGGCTTACCTGGTAACAGAACAAGTGGCTTCCTGGTATGGGATCCAAAGAATCCGGGTCAGCAGATGTATGTAGGTGGATTGGTGCAAGGAGAGCGCATCGGACTGGATCAGGTATGGGCTCCGAAATGGAATGGTATATACACTGATCAATCTAAAATCAGCGCCAACTCAAATGTATTCAATGCCTTCCTGCCTTATACCAACAAGCGTATCAAGCAATTGGGTGATGCTGAATGGCATCAGGTAAACAAGAATGATACAATAGATTCCCGTCAGTTTACCTACGTAGGAAGAACTACTCCACAATATACTGGCGGATTTAACCTGAGCAGTTCCTATAAAGGAATCAGGCTGTATGCAGGTTTTGATTACGCTTTTGGTTTTGTGATTCTGAATAATCAGGTTGTAAGGGGTCTCAGTCAGGTTCAGGGTTCACAGAATGGAACAACCGATATCCTGAAAACCTGGTCGCCAACCAATCCAACAGGCACCATGCCACGTTTTTACTGGGCTAACCAGGGAAGAAACTATGCTACCGATGCCAGTGGAAACAATCCCGCTGCCAATCTCTGGGAGAAGGGTGATTATATGATGCTGAGGGAGTTGACGATGGCTTACGATATCTCAACAGAGCTTTTCGGAAAGGCTGTTTCAAGCAGGATCAGGGGACTCAGTGTGAATGTGACCGGAACCAATCTGTTTTACTTCTCCGGGTACAGTGGTAACTTCCCTGAATTCGGTGGAGTAGATCAGGGTAAATTCCCGCTCCCCAGAAGGCTTACCATCGGAGTAAGAGCAACACTCTAGTTTCAATCAACGTAAAAACAAAGCGAAATGAAATACAGAAACCTATTATTTTTATCCATATTTGGCATGATGGTGTTGGCCATTTCCTCCTGTACCAAGGAATTGGATGAGGTAGTTCCGCAAGATGCTATCAGTAAAGACCAGGCACTGAAAGATCCAAATGCAGCCAGAACATTGTATCATGGTGTATATGGCAGATTCAGGGCTTATAACAGTACTTTCTTTCAGTTGGGCGAGATGCGCTCTGATATCTGGGTAGATGGATTGTTTACAGAATCAGTTGACGGTGGTTTTCAAAACCTGTATCGTCACAACATCAGCAGCCTCAATGTTCCATTTGGTGATTGGGGAGGATTGTATAACCTGATTTTCAACTTCAACAACGTCATCAAAATCATTCCCCAGACAACGCTGCCTGATGCTGAGAAGAACAGAATACTCGCAGAGGTGCATGGTTTGAGGGCTTATGTCTATTACACCATGGTGAGAACATGGGGCGATGTTCCACTCAATACTGAACCCGTGGAAACCCTTACCAATGCAGCTGCTACCTACAAACCCCGTTCAACCTCTGATTCTGTATTGCGTCAGATTAAAGCTGATATCGAAACTTCTTTACAGCTGTTTGGCAGTTCCAATGCCTTACCATCAGGTAAGCGGGTTTACTGGAGCAGGGTAGCCACTTTGATTTTGAAGGGTGATGTTTTCCTTTGGACGGGCACACACAGTGCCGGCGGAACAACTGATTTGAATACTGCTAAAGCAGCCTTGCAGGAAGTGCGCAACCTTCAGAGTGCTACACTTGAGTTACAAGGAAATTATTCGAATATCTTTAATCCAACCCAAAAGGTGAATAACAAAGAAATCATTTTTGCAGTTAATTATGAAGTGCAGCAGGCAACTAATGGTCTTTTCGGAAGCTTCCTCGTGAATTCGATTCAGGCCAATACGCTGTCGTTTACGCAGGCAGCAACGCCTACAGTTTCATCTGTTTATCCCTTTGTGAATGGTGCAAACCGTATTGGAATGAACCAGGCGATGATAACCCGGTTAACGGCTCCCCCTGCAGATCAACGCATCAGCAACTCATTCCGTATCATGTATTCCAATGCGGCTCCCTTTGCAGTGCGTGGTGTGATGCTGACCAAGTATGTTGGCTCAACATCAGGAACAACACAGATTTTTGATAATGATTTTCCGATCTACCGGTATGCAGATGTGTTGTTACTGCTTGCAGAAGCCAAAGCTAAACTGGGTGAAGATCCGTCTGCTGAAATCAATGCCATTCGCGCACGTGCATATGGAGCCACATTTACACCATACGTCAATGGTTCCATCAGTGCCAATATGAATGCCATTCTGGATGAATACCTCAGGGAATTCATAGGGGAAGGAAAACGCTGGTGGGCGTTGAGAAGGGCAGGAGATAGTTATGTTTATGCCAACATCAGTCCAACCTATTTCTCCCCAACCAGCACGGCTAAATTTCTGTTGCCGTTGTCTGTTGGAATGCTGACAGCTGATCCGTTGCTGAAACAAACCTCAGGCTACTGATAAACTGACTACATGGAACAAAAAAGACTGTCTGGTCTCATTGCAGCTCCCTTTACGCCCATG
>CANHUF010000060.1 GCA_947463715.1 Sphingobacteriales bacterium | reverse complement strand
CTGATAAAAAAAGGGCATCCCATTTTGAAGTTTCATTCAAGCCACGCCCAAAACAAATATTTAAGCTTTCCGATGAGGTTTTAAAGGAACAAAAAGCATCCTTCAAAATAAATTTATTTGAAAATTTCCCCCAGAAACCTGAAGATCCTGATCAGGTCGATATGGGGAAATTAGCTGCTGCAGGATTTAAGGTGTATCAGTCAGAAAAAATCAGAAAATCTTTCCCACCGTCAAGAACACTAATAGATTTGCATGCCGATAAGCTTTCATCAAACTGGCAGCAATTATCACCTTTGCAAATACTGGACATGCAACTTAAGGCCTTTGAGAAATTCTATGATGATGCCTTAATAAACAGGCTTAATAATCTTATTGTTATACATGGTGTGGGAACTGGAAAGTTAAAAGATGAAATTCATGAGCTATTGCGTCATAAAATGAATGTAAGTTCATTTGTAAACAGGTTGCATCCATTTTATGGGTATGGTGCTACAGAGATTTTTCTTAACTTTGACAAGCCATAACATGCTATCGCGTTGTGTAAACGACGAGGAAAGTCCGGACAGCACAGAGCAGCGCACCGGTGAATAGCCGGGTTTCGATTTTTCGGAAACAGACAGTGCCACAGAAAATAACCACTCCATTTATGGAGAAAGGGTGAAAACGTGAGGTAAGGGCTCACGGCTATTTACAGTAATGTATTTGGCGGGTAAACCTTGCGTGCTGAAATGCCATATAGGTTCAGGTACCTTAGGGTGGGGGGCGGCTCGTTCTCTCTTAACGGCCTGAATGGGTAGGCAGCTTGATTCCATTGGGTAACTGATGGAACAGATAAATGATAGCCCAGAACAGAATCCGGCTTATAAATTATGGTAAAAATAAAGCCTTCTTTTAGAAGGCTTTATTTTTACCATAACTGCCTCGTCCTAAAATAAGTTGACAAAAAAGTTGACTTATTATGAGTAACAAGCATTTAAAGAGGACACAGCGGGACTACAGTTTGGCCTTTAAGTTACAGGTAGTTAATGATGTGGAAAAAGGGCTATTGACCTGGAAGCAGAGCCAGGTTAAGTATGGGATCCAGGGTAGAAGTACGGTTTTGGTATGGTTGAGAAAACACGGAACTTTAGACTGGACAAGTAAAATACCAATGAAAAAGAAAGCTCCCCCCAAGACCTACATTTCTGAGTTGGAGAAAAAGATTAAGCGTCTGGAAGCAGAGAAAGAGATATTAAATCGAGCAATAGATATTGCAGATGAGATGTTACATACTGAGATACGAAAAAAGTACTTACCCCTGTCACAAGAAGCTTCCGACAAACAGGGGGAAGGAAAGGAAAATACTCAGTCGGAAGAATAGCAACCACCTTGGGATATAGTCGTCAGAATGTCTACAAGCAGCACAAAGCTGTTGGTGCCGAGATGCTGAGAGCAGATATTGTAAAATGCTTAGTTGATCGAGAAAGAAAGCTATTGCCCCGGATTGGAACCAGGAAGTTATACTACCTGATAAAAGATGACTTACGGGCACAAGGGGTAAAGTTTGGTCGAGATAAGCTCTTTGATTTAATACGCTTTTATGGGCTACAAATCAAGCCCAGAAGGCGTTATACGCAGACTACCAATAGTAAGCATTGGATGAGAAAATGGCCAAATATCATAAGGGATAAGGCTGTCTGCCATCGAGATCAAGTGTGGGTCAGCGATATTACTTATATAAAAACGGAAGAGGGTAATTGCTATCTAAATATGGTAACCGATGCGTATAGCAGGAAAATAATGGGATATGCAGTAGAGGACAACATGGAGGCAGAGAACATGATCGAGGCATTAAAGATGGCGTTGAAGGGAAGGCAAACTACCCTAATAGAAACAATCCATCACTCGGATCGGGGTATACAATACTGCAGCAAAGAATATGTAAATACGGCAACAAGGAATAATATTAAACTGAGCATGACAGAGAATGGTGATCCATATGAAAATGCCCTAGCTGAAAGAATGAATCGAACGATAAAGGAAGAGTTTGGGATGGACAGAAGGATGAAAAGTAAGGACCAAGTCAAAAAGTTAGTTGAAGAAAGTATATTTTTATACAACAACAAAAGACCTCATCTGGCACTAAATATGAAAACACCAGACCAGGTCTATTATGAAAAAATCCCGGCCACCTGAGGCAACCGGGATAATTTTTAATCTGTCAACCTATTTTAGGACAATACATTGAGTTGAGGAGACTGGATTTCAGATGTAACGTGCTGTAAAGTAAATTAAATTTAAATTATGATAAAAATTAAATTATTTAATGAGATAGCTTACTCCTTCCCGGGAGGCTTCAGTTTGGTGGAATATTAGTCTGGCTTCAGTTTCAAAAGGTTGGATATCATCATATTTGCTGCTGTAGTGGCCGAGAAGGAGTCTGCCTGCGCCAGACTTTACAGCAATCATAGCTGCCTGTGAACTGGTGCAATGAAACCGCATTTTAGCTTTATCCTGCTGGTCATCAAGATAAGTGGATTCATGGTAAATGAGATCTGCTTCTTTGATGTAAGGAATGATGTTTTCCTCATAACAGGTGTCAGCACAATAAGCATAACTTAAGGGTGGTAGTGCTGGTCTCACCAACTGACCATCCCTGAATTTTGAGGGTTTGCCTGCAAGGTTAAACCTGAATCCCCAGCAGGGTATGCGGTGAGAAACAGGGAAACAGGAAACAGTTACTGGTCCGAGTTCAAGAATGGTTCCGGCGCCTGACAATTCGTGAAAGTTGATCTTATAAGCATAGCTGGCACCTGAAACTTGGTTGATAAGTTCCAGGATTTCTTTCAGTCTGGGCGGACCAAAAATGTGGAGGTCTTCCCGTCTATTAGACAGGTTAAACGTGTTGAGTAATCCGGGAAGTCCGAAAAAATGATCACCATGTAGGTGTGAGATGAAAATATAATCAATCTTCGACCTCTTTACCTTGTAGCGCTGCATCTGACTTTGAGTAGATTCACCACAGTCAATCAAAAAATGATATTCATCACACATGACAACCTGAGCAGTCTGATGCCTGTCGTGCATGGCAAGCGCTGAATTGTTTCCTAATATGGTGACTGCGAACATGTCAGTTAAAATTAAATATCCATGTCAAGTTCACGCTCAATTTCCTCCATCTGAACAATATCCCATGCCTCTGATTCAGTTGGCGTTATGTTGAGGGCCTCAGGCTCTGTATTGGCATCAATAATCTGTTTAACAGCAGCATTAACATGGCAGAATACGAGGGATTTACTTTTGCCGTAAGTCTTATTGTGCAACTCAATGAAGTTTTCAGGAACTGATATGTCTATTTGTTCAACATTTTTAAGGTCTATAACAAGACTCTTTTCGTCATCAGTTTGCAATTTCGCCACCAATTCATCCAGTTTTTCTGCCATATTAGCAGTAAGCACGGTTTCTTCTATGCAAATGACATGAAATATCTCCTTGGTATCAATTTTGACTTTTAACATGGAATTCAATTTATGGGGTCAATTGAACAAATATACCTCATTTGGGTTTGGGAATAATTCATTATTATTGTACAGACACGTAAATCTTACCTACTATGGATAATAATTTTTCAGCACAGGTAAAGGAAATCATCTCCTACAGCAGGGAAGAAGCCCTTAGGTTGGGGAACGATTTCATAGGCACCGAACATTTGCTGCTCGGCGTTATCAGGGAAGGTGAAAATACTGCACTTAAAGTACTGCAGAACCTTAATGTAGACTTATATGAACTTCGAAAGGAAGTTGAGATGGCGGTGAAGGATAAATCCGGTAAGAATATCCAGAATATCAACAGTCTGCCACTTACCAGACAGGCAGAAAAAGTTATCCGGGTTACCGTTTTGGAAGCCAAGGCGCTGAAAAGTCCGATGGTTGAAACAGAACACCTTTTACTCTCTATCTTAAAAAACAAGGAAAATATAGCCACGCAGATTTTGAATCAATTTGAAGTGGATTACGATTTGTTCCGCAATGAACTGGGAGTGGTGAGAAGCAACGATGTGAAAAGTGAGTTCTCAGATGAACCTGAAGAGGAGTTCGATGAAGAGAAAAAAAGCACCCAGCAGAAAGCTAAAACCGCACAGGCCGGTGGAAAAAGTAAAACTCCTGTGCTTGATAATTTTGGCAGGGATATCACCAAACTGGCTGAATCCGGCTCACTTGATCCAATAGTTGGACGAGAAGCTGAGATAGAGCGGGTTTCACAGATTCTTTCGAGAAGGAAAAAGAATAATCCTATCCTGATTGGAGAGCCTGGCGTTGGTAAAACTGCTATTGTTGAAGGACTTGCCTTGCGGATTGTACAACGAAAAGTTTCACGTGTACTGTTTGATAAACGTGTTGTTTCACTGGATTTGGCAGCTTTGGTTGCAGGAACAAAATACCGCGGACAGTTTGAAGAGCGGATGAAGGCAATCATGACGGAACTTGAAAAAAACCGTGATGTGATTCTTTTCATCGATGAAATTCACACAATCGTTGGTGCAGGTGGTGCAAGTGGTTCCCTCGATGCGTCCAACATTTTCAAGCCTGCTTTGTCAAGGGGTGAGCTGCAGTGTATTGGTGCATCTACATTAGATGAGTATCGCATGCACATTGAAAAAGATGGGGCACTTGACAGGCGTTTTCAGAAAGTACTTGTAGAACCGCCTTCAGTTGATGAAACGATACAGATACTGAATAATATCAAGTCCAGGTATGAGGAATACCATAACGTGGATTATGCCCAGGATGCTATTGACGCCTGTGTGAAGCTAAGCGACAGGTACATGACAGACAGGTTACTGCCAGATAAAGCCATTGATGTTCTGGATGAGGTAGGGGCGCGTGTACACCTCAAAAATATCAATGTACCAGACGACATCATCGAACTGGAAAAAAAGATTGAAGATATTAAGCTGGAGAAAAATCGTGTTGTAAAAAGTCAGCGCTTTGAAGAAGCCGCAAGTTTGAGGGATACTGAAAAGAAGCTCCAGGAAGAACTCGAGGCAGCAAAAAATAAGTGGGAAGAAGAATCCAAGCACAGGCGCTATCCAATCTCGGAAGAGGATATCGCTGAAGTTGTGAGTATGATGACGGGAATCCCGGTAAAACGGATGGTTCAGGCAGAGACTGAAAAACTGCGGAACATGTCTGTTGACATGAAAGGAATGGTTGTTGGTCAGGATGAAGCCATAGGTAAGGTTGTGAAAGCCATTCAAAGAAACAGGGTTGGACTAAAAGATCCCAAGAAACCAATAGGTACTTTTATTTTTCTGGGTCCCACTGGTGTTGGTAAAACAGAATTAGCCAGGGCATTGTCCAGGCATATGTTTGACTCTGAAGATTCGCTTATCCGGATTGACATGAGTGAATACATGGAGAAATTCACTGTAAGCAGACTAATTGGGGCACCTCCGGGTTATGTTGGTTATGAAGAAGGTGGACAGCTTACAGAAAAAGTCAGGAGAAAACCTTATTCTGTTATTCTTTTGGATGAGATTGAAAAAGCGCATCCTGATATTTACAACATTCTCTTGCAGGTTTTGGATGATGGGCAATTAACAGATGGACTTGGCCGGAAGGTTGATTTCAAGAATACCCTGATCATCATGACCTCCAATATCGGCGTCCGTCAGTTGAAAGATTTTGGGGAAGGCGTGGGCTTTGCAACAAGTGCAAGGCAGGCTAATGCAGAAGAAGCCAACAAAGCCGTTATTGAAAAAGCTTTGAAAAGAACATTCTCACCTGAGTTCCTGAACAGGGTAGATGATGTAATCATTTTCAATTCTCTTGAAAAGGAACATATTTTTGAGATTATTGATATTCTGATGAAGGGTGTGATGAAACGTTTGGCAAACCTTGGATTCAGTCTTGAATTGACACCAGAAGCAAAGGATTTCATTGCCGAAAAAGGGTATGATCAGCAATTCGGTGCTCGTCCCCTGCACAGGGCCATACAGAAATACCTTGAAGATCCACTTGCAGAAGAAATTCTCAGTATGAATATCAAGTCAGGGGATGTTATGGTGGCAGATCTGGATAAGGAGCAGCAAAAAATAACGTTCTCTATTCGCAAGCAGCCGGAAGAACAGGAAATATCCAATGTATAAGGTACTTTAAAGTATAGTAAATTTGTCCTGGTTTATACCGGGACATTTTTTTATGTTTAAAACAAAAATTGGTACAGATTTAGAGGAAGCTAAGTATTGGCTTGAACAGGGGGAACTTGTGGGGATTCCTACAGAAACTGTATATGGACTGGCTGCAAATGGTTTAAATCCAATGGCAGTGGCTAAAATTTATGCAGTAAAGCAACGTCCCCAATTCAATCCACTTATTTTACATGCAGCAAGTCCTGATCGTATTGAAAAGCTTGTAGTTGGCATACCAGAGACTTGTCATAAGTTGATGAAGCGGTTTTCTCCCGGTCCGCTAACCTACCTGTTACCTAAATCCTCACTGGTACCGGAAATAATTACTGCAGGAAATGACAGGGTTGCAGTCAGAATTCCTGACCATCCTCTTACATTACAGTTACTTGAATTGCTGGATTTCCCCATTGCTGCACCAAGTGCCAATCCTTCTGGGTATGTTAGTCCTGTTTCTGCCACCCATGTTTTGGATGGACTCGAAGGTAAAATTCCTTATATCCTGGATGGCGGGGTATGCAGGGTTGGATTAGAGTCCACTATTTTAGGATTTGAAAATGGTATTGCAGTGATTCACAGGTTGGGGACTGTAACTGCCGAAGAAATCAGCAGTGGTTCTCAGGTAAAAGTCAATATTTCCTTGTCTCATTCAGCTCCTTCTGCACCGGGACAACTTAAAAGTCATTACGCTACCCGTACACCACTTTTCTGTGGAGATATTGATCATTTACTGGGTACGTTTGAGGGCCAAAAAATTGGTGTGTTGTCCTTTACCAAAGCCTACCTCAGTGGTGTTCAGAAAAATATCGTCCTCTCCAAGGCTGGAAAACTTGAAGAAGCGGCAGCTTATTTATTTATGGCCATGCGGGAATTGGATGCACTGGGTCTGGATATCATTATAACTGAAGCATTTCCAGATGAGGGTGTTGGCATGGCAATCAACGACAGGCTGGCACGCGCAGCTTACAGGGGGCAATCAGAATAGTTCACTTAACTCAAGCCATCTCATTTCCTTTGCATCAATCTGGCTCTCTATTTCGGTAAACCGTTTTGAGATTTTTTCGATTTCCTGATATTCAAGGTCAGGGTTGGAGAGCTTGCCGGAAAGTGAATTTTTCTCATCATTTAAAGCTGCAATTTCTTTTTCAAGGGTTTCATATTCCCTCTTTTCATTGAAACTGGGTTTGCGTTTGCCGATAGGTTGTTCTTTTTCTTTGGGTTCTTCCTTGTTGACAATCATCTGAGCTTTGATTTTCTCAGGATCAATATTTTTATCAGCTTGTTCTTGCCTGTATTCTGCGTAGTTTCCGGGAAAATCACGGATTTGACCATTACCTTCAAAAACAAAAAGGTGGTCTACAATCCTGTCCATAAAATACCTGTCATGGCTAATTATGATGAGACATCCTGGGAAATCCATCAGGAAATTTTCAAGTACAGAGAGGGTAGGTAAATCCAGGTCATTGGTAGGTTCATCCAGTATCAGAAAATTGGGATTCTTAAACAGTATGCTTAGCAGGTGTAACCTTCGTTTTTCACCTCCGCTTAATTTGCTGATATAACTGTACTGCTGGTCTGGGGTGAACAGGAATAATTCAAGAAACTGAGCTGCACTCAGCGTAGCGCCATTGGCCAGTGGAAAATTCTCAGCAATATTCTTTACAAATTCAATTACACGAAGGTCTTGTTTTATTTCAAGCCCTTTTTGGGAGTAGTTACCGAAGACAATGGTATCTCCGATATTTATTTTGCCACTGTCTGGTTGTTCAAGTCCCTGAAGAATATTTACAAATGTTGATTTACCAGCACCATTTTTACCAATAATTCCAACTCTTTCACCTTTTTTAAAAGTATAATCAAATCCTGACAGAATTACTTTTTCCCCAAAGCTTTTATAAACTTTCTTGAGTTCTGCAATTTTACCACCAAGTCTGCTCATTTTCATTTGCAGATCAACCTGTTTGTCTTCTATTTTTCTTTTTGCTACTTTTTCAATTTCGTAAAAATTATCCTGACGACTTTTGGATTTTGTTGTTCTTGCCTTTGGTTGCTTTCGCATCCATTCCAGTTCCTTTCTAAACGTGTTTTTGGCTTTGTCAATAGTTGCTATTTCACTTTCAATCCTTGCAGCCTTTTTTTCAACATAATTCTGGTAATCTCCCTTGTAAACATAGATTTTGCTGTTGTCGAGTTCCCAGATTTCAGTACATACGGTATCAAGAAAATAACGGTCATGAGAAACCAGGAGGAGGGTTATGTTTTCTTTTTCGAGGTAGTGTTCCAACCATTCAACCATTTCAACATCAAGGTGGTTTGTTGGTTCATCCATGATCAAAAGGCAGTGATTGTTGTTGAAGCCAATGTCAATAAGGGTTCTGGCCAATGCCACCCTTTTTCTCTGTCCACCGCTGAGGCTGCCAACCAGTTGGTCAAGATGATGAATATTCAGTTTGCTTAGGATCTGTTTGACTTTTGAATCAAAATCCCAGGCATTGTAATCGTCCATCTCAGACAAAGCCTCTGCAATTTTTTCTGCATCATTCGAATCCTCAGCAGCTTCATATTTTTTAATGGCATTGATCACCGGGTGATTGTGTGCGAATATATTATCCAATATGCTAGAGCGTTCGCTGAACAAAGGATCCTGCTCGAATAAAACAGTATTAACATCTTTATTAATCCAGACTTTTCCTTCGTCAGCAGTTTCTTTCCCCGAAAGAATTTTCAACATAGTTGATTTGCCTGACCCGTTTCGGGCAATTAAAGCAATTTTCTCACCTTCATTGATGTGAAAGGTTAAATTGAAAAAAAGAGGTTTAATGCCATAAGACTTACCCAGGTTCTCAACAGTAACATAATGCATGCTGCGAAGTTAGTGAAAAGCAGCAAGGTTAAAAATTAGGGGGCTTATTGAAGTAAAATGTAAAATAAAAGACACAACAAAACCGCAACAGCAAGTGCAATGGGCATCCTGAGATTGTTGATTTTATTTTTGTATTCCTTTATTCTGACAAGATCTTTCCAGTCTTTTTCATATTTGTTCCAATCAGGCAAATGCTTTTCCAGTTGGTCTGCCAGTAAGTTAATATCTGGCACACTGATCATACCGGCTAACGTAAGGGCAATTTTATTGACCGAACTGACAAGTTCTGGGTTCTGTTCACCAGCGATGATGCGAAGCCTTGCTGAGGAAAAAAGAGATGTAAGTTGCCTCCCCAGAAGGTAGGTGTCAATGTTAAATTGATTCGATTGTGAAATATTTTTTTCTACCTGAAGGAACAATTTCAGGATTTCAACAGCAGACAGTGCATTATCCAATTCGTTGCCAGTTGCCTTTTCAAGCCATCGTTGGTAATGATATGCTTCCCTTTTTTCAGGATCAGTTAAAGTGCTGTATGCCTCCTGAAGTTCAACATAATAATCATGGTTTAGCTTGTTGCCGCCACTTTTGTCTGGGTGGTAAGTATGAGCTAACCTCCGAAAAGCTCTTTTTATGGAAATTATGTCAGCTCCTGGTTTTACATTAAGCAGCAGGTAATAATCTTTTAAAGGCATCTAAACAAAGGTAAAAATTGAATACATTTGATATAACTAAATACAGTATGAAAAATTTATTATTATTTGTCCTGGTATCCCTTACAGCAATGGCACAGGCACAATCCAAAAAGATTAAGGGAAAAAACTTTTTTGAACTGAAAGTTTATGAATACAAAACTGCCGCCCAGGAGGCAGTGATTGACAGGTTTTTAGCTGATGCTTATATTCCTTACCTCCACAGCAAGGGGATTAATCGGATCGGTGTTTTCACAGGCCGTGCCAACGACACGTCAAAAGTAAAAAAACTGTATGTATTGGTTCCCTATAAGCAGTTGAACGAAATTCCTGTTATTAATAAGGCGATGTTCTCTGATAAAATGGTTTTGGCAAAAGGGCAGGAATATTTGAATGCAACCAGTGAAGCCCCAGCCTACGACAGAATAGTAAATTATATTATGGAAGGATTCAGGCTCGCACCAGCTTTACTCCAGACCAATCTTTCCGGTAGCGTAGAGGATAAAGTCT
>CANHUF010000059.1 GCA_947463715.1 Sphingobacteriales bacterium | reverse complement strand
CCCTTATCCACGCGCAATCCTGCATCACGCATACGTGCGATTCCCTGACCTTTAACAGCATCAAAAGGATCAACCGCTGCAACCACCACGTGCTGTATACCAGAATCAATAAGCAGGTCAGCGCAGGGAGGCGTTTTACCGTGGTGCGCACAAGGCTCCAGTGTCACATACATGGTAGACTTACTGATGAGGTGCTGATCTGCAGCGGAAACAGCATTCAGACAGTTAACTTCTGCATGCGGACCACCAAATTGTTTATGCCAGCCTTGCCCAATAACCCTGCCTTCATAACAAAGCACAGCACCTACCATAGGATTAGGTGAAACATATCCACGCCCTGCAGCAGCAAGCTCCAGCGCCAGTTTCATGCAATCATTAGCTGTTAACCCCAACATAAAAAAAGGATTTCTCACTTTAAGGCATGATGCCTGCCGGTGAATCAAGTTGCCAAAGTTAAATGAATTACTTTTGGCTTGTGCAAATCAGAGAAGCATACCAAGAATTAAGAATAGCCCTGTCAGTCATGTACGACCTGAGAGAGTCTGCCGGCATAGCAGACATGGTGATGGAAGAAATTACAGGGTGGGAACGATCACTGCGTATTATTCACCACAATGAGGAGTTGTCTGAAGCACAGCAGGAACGTTTTCAGCAATGCAGCAGGGAGTTGCTACATGGCCGGCCCATTCAGTATGTGCTGGGACATACCTGGTTTGCAGGCATGCGCTTTAAGGTAGATGAGCGCGTGCTGATTCCCAGACCAGAGACCGAAGAACTCGTTGAAATCGTCAGAAATATATACAGGAACAAACATCATGCAGAAAACTACCAAATCAGCATGCTGGATATTGGCACCGGCAGTGGTTGTATTGCTATCGCATTGAAAAGATACTTTGAAGACTGGAAAGTTACTGCGATGGAAAAAAGTAAAAAGGCCATAGAATTGGCCATGTTCAATGCAGAGCTTCTTGGAACTGACATTAAATTCATCGAAGCAGACATACTCGTAGAAGCCTGGAATGACCACAAACCATCATTTGATGTAATGGTCAGCAATCCTCCTTATATACCAGAAGAAGACAAGCAGGATATGGCTCTCCATGTTTTAAAGCATGAACCACACATGGCCTTGTTTACGGAGCATGAAGACCCCCTTATATTTTACAAGGCCATTGTGAATTTTTCCTTGCATCACCTTTTCAGGGGAGGCATGCTATTCTTTGAAACCCATGCATCATATGCCCATCAGGTAGCCTTGTGGATGGAGGCTAATGAGTTTGAACAGGTTACAGTATTGCAGGACATGCAGGGCAAAGACAGGATAGTTTATGGCACCAAAACAGGTGCATCCCTTTAGTTTACTATTGTTTTTCGGTTGACAGCACAGTGCGGGCACCAAGCTCTTTAGCCACGCGCATCACCCCAACTACAGCATCTATATCAACGGTTTTATCTGCATTGATGACAATTGTAGGTATTTCCGTCTTTTCTTTTGCGATTACTGGTTGAAGCATTGCCTTGAGTGAATCAAAAGACACCGGTGTTGTACCCACATAGAACTGACGGTTGGCGTCGATGGACACAACAACGTTCTGTTTGGCCTTGGTATCACCGGTAGATTTGGGCTGGGAGAGTTTAATGACATTGGGATTAGCCAGCGTGGATACAATGAGAAAGAACATCAGCAAGATGAACAGAATGTCATTGAGTGCTTCTGTAAATACCTCAGTTTCTCCACGTAATTTTTTTCTGATCTGCATGCTGGTTTAGTCTTGTTTGACAGCGTCCTGAAGAATATCTAGAAAATCTGTTGCAGCCACTTCCATCTTATTGGCTGTCTTGTCTATTTGCGTGTGCAGGAAACTGGATCCAAGAAATGCCAGCAAACCAATAACCAACCCGGTTATTGAAGTCACAAGCTTTACATACAATCCACCTGCAATTGTATTCAATACAAATTCACCTGTTGTATTGATATCGAAAAAGAGCTGCATGAGTCCTGCCAGCGTTCCCACAAATCCGAATATCGGAGCTGCCCGCGCAATCACACTCAGCACACTTAGGTTCTTTTCAAGGTTGTACATTTCCAACCTGGCAACACTTTCCATACTTCGCTCGATGGCTTCAACAGGCTTGCCTATTCGCTGCACGCCTTTGTCGATTATCCGGGCAACAGGGTTATCTGTATTGCGTGTCATGGATCTTGCCGCTGTTACATTTCCGTTGGCAATATGATCACGGATTATCCGCATGAAATTATCATCGATTTTTCCTGCTTTTGTGATAGCAATATACCTTTCAAAGAAAAAGAATACAGCCAATACAAAAAGCAATCCAAGTGGTATCATCAACGCTCCACCAGACTGAAGCACATCAAACAGGTGCATGGTCTTTGAAACGGTTGCAGGCGGTGAAACAATGGGAGAAGCTGTATCGGCTATCTGGAGCAGTTGAATGAGCATATATCTGTAGTTTTTTTAGGCTATATGAAGGTGAGATTTTATTTTCTAAAAATCTTGATAAAGTTATTCCGCAGCAGCAAGTTCCCATGACCTGAGGAGTTGCACCAATACCCCCACTGCCTTTTCCATATCCTGAACACTCACAAACTCATGCTTTGAATGCAAGGCCATTTGTCCTGTAAAGATATTTGGACAAGGCAAGCCCATAAAAGACAAACGTGAACCATCTGTTCCGCCTCTCACTGGCAAGCTCAAAGGCTCAATTCCGCATGTACGCATGGCATTATCTGCGTGGGCAATAACTTCTGGATGCTGATCCAGCACTTCCCGCATGTTTCTGTATTGCTCATGAACCGTGAAAGTGTATGATGAACCAGGAGCCTGTGATATTATTTCACGAAGCAGCGCTTCAAGTCTGGCTTCATACGCTGCCAGCATTTTTGTATCAAAATCCCGTATGATGAATTTTACTACTGCTGACTCTGCTCCTCCTTTTATATCTGTAGGATGCACAAAACCTTCCCTTCCCGCTGTAACTTCAGGTGCCCATTCGGTCTTGGGTAAGGCCGCAACAAAATCTGATGCAAGCTTAATTGCATTAACCATTTTGCCTTTGGCTGAACCCGGATGTGCAATTACTCCCTGAATATGCACTTCAACACCATCAGCAGAAAAAGTTTCTGACTCCAGAGATCCAAGCTCACTGCCGTCAAGTGTATAGCCAAAATCTGCGCCAAGCTTTTCCATGTCGAGGTGTTCCACCCCCCTTCCAACTTCCTCATCAGGAGTGAAAAGGATACGTACCGCACCATGTTTAATCTGATTATCGCACATCAGTTTCCGGGCCAATTCCATGATGATGGCCACTCCGGCCTTGTCATCTGCTCCCAGCAAGGTAAGACCGCTGGCAGTGATGATGTCATCTCCTTTTTTTTGGAGCAGGTAAGGATGATGAAGCGGAGAGATTATCTGAGCAGGATCATCCGGCAGGATCATATCCTGTCCCTGATATGCAGCATGGTAGATGGGCTTTACCCCAGTGCCGCTGCAATCCGGCGCAGTGTCCACGTGAGCACAAAGACAGATTACAGGCACTTTTTTAGCAGTATTGGCCGGTATCGTTGCATACACATATCCCCACTCATCAAGGTGTGCATCGGTAACACCCATTTCGAGCAATTCCTTTACCAGTAAGGCAGATAACTCTTTTTGCTTTGCGGTTGAAGGAAAAGAATTACTTTCCGGATCACTCTGGGTATCAATCTGCACGTAACGCATAAACCTTATGGCAATATCCTGCATATATTTTGTTTGAAGTGCAAAGTTATCACAGGTATTTGCATTAAATTCAGAATAAAATAGCCTGAAATGAAAAAAACAATCATCGCATCCCTGGTTGGCGGGATAATTATCTTTTTCTGGCAGTTCCTGTCTAATGCAGCACTTGATCTCCACAGGCCTGCACAGCAGTATACTGCCAAACAGGATTCCATCTTGAATTACCTTTCAACACAACTGACAGAGGGAAAGTATTTTCTTCCTACTGTACCTGCAGGTGCAAGTGCGGATGAGTTACAAAAGAGCATGGACCGTTCCATGGGGAAACCCTGGGCAATCATTGATTACAAATCGTCCATGTCTACTAACATGGGCATGAACATGGCCAGGGGATTGATTATTGACATCATCATCGTCTGGTTGTTGATTTCACTTGTAAACAGGAGTAAAACAAGGACTTTCGGAAGCATTTTCTACCTTTCACTCATCATTGGCATCCTTTCATTCCTTTCATTCCCCTACACCAATTTCATCTGGTATGAAAGTCCGGGTATTTACATTGAATTACTTGATGCAGTTGCATCATGGGGTTTATGTGGCATATGGTTGGGGTATTACCTGAAAGAGAAAGCGAACTAATTAACCCACTTCTAATAAAAAGCTGCGCAACTGGAAAGGAATTAGTTGCTAAATCGGTGTCCCCGCAGGAAATCTTCTACGGCCATGCGCTTTTTGCCTTCCAGTTGCATTGACTTAACATAGAGCCAGCCATCAGCAGCTGCAAATCGGAGGAATGACTTTCCATCAGTTTCCCAGCTTCCAGGCGCTTTTTCATGACCTTTTTCTTCGCAGGTTGCTGCAAAAATCTTTAAACTCTTCCCTTCCAAACTGGTAAATGCGCCGGGATATGGAGACAGGCCTCTGATGAGGTTAAACACCTGAACTACACCCAGATTCCAGTTGATGCTGCAGGTAGCAGTATGTATTTTGGGCGCCGCAGACAAAGATGTTTGATCTGAGGCATCCGCTTGCGGGAAGGGTTTTATTTTATCTTCACAATAAGCTTGTAAGGTCTTGTAAACGAGACCTGCACCGAGTACCTTCATTTCATCATGCAACTCTCCAGCTGTTTCGTCTGAACGGATTTCAATGGTTTCCTGCATCAGGATATCTCCGGTATCTATGGCATGTTGCAGTTTGAATGTTGTGATACCTGTTTCACTTTCACCATTAATGATTGCCCAGTTGATGGGAGCTGCCCCCCTGTATTTCGGAAGGAGTGAGCCATGGAGGTTTATTGTACCTAAAGGAGGCATGTTCCAGACAGCTTCGGGCAACATTCTGAAAGCCACAACAACCTGTAAATCAGCCTCAAGGTCTCTGAGTGCTTTTAAAAATTCCGCATCCTTTAACTTCTCAGGCTGCAGGATATGCAGGCCTTTTTCCAGTGCATATTTCTTCACTGCACTCGGTGTGAGTTGCATCCCTCTGCCTGCTGGTTTATCCGGTGCTGTGATAACTGCAACAATATTGCATCCTTCAACTACCAGCCTGTCCAAAATGGTTACAGCAAAATCAGGCGTCCCCATGAATACCAACCTGCAATCTTTTAAAGGCTTCATGGCGCAAAATTAGTAATAAAGGGGCAGACGGGTTACAGAACCTGGCCTTCAGGATAAATCAGGTATTTCGCCCTGATTTTTTTAAAGCTGTCTAATCCTGCCTGCCAGCTTTTTCTGATATCCTGTTC
Source organism: Sphingobacteriales bacterium (assembly GCA_947463715.1). Lineage (GTDB taxonomy): Bacteria > Bacteroidota > Bacteroidia > Chitinophagales > Chitinophagaceae > Pollutibacter. The sequence continues at coordinate 4,887 of CANHUF010000059.1, read as the reverse complement.
TGAAACACCATGCTTTATTTGTTCCATCAACAGATGATTTCCGGCAAGTTTATTGAAAAAAGATGCCTTTGAATCGCCAGACCTGGGCATGATGAAAAACTTATCTTTTTCCGGAAAAAGCCTGTAGGCTTCAAGCAGGTAAGACAAATGCAGACGACCATTCACTTTCGCAAAAACCACTTCACTGCTGCCAGAAATATCCCATCCATAACAGAGCTGATCTTTGAGTTTGGGAGTCATCGCACCAGGAATAGCCCTGGGTGTAAATGCAAACATGTTTAGTGGAAGTTGGGGATGTCCGAAATATTGAAAAGGTTTAGGCGTGCCCCTGCCTTCGCTTAAAACAGTACCTTCAAAAAAACACGTTGAAGGATACCAGTAAATGGCGGCGTTATCAGGCAAATTGGGCGAAGGCTTAACCGGCAATTCGTATTTTGTTTTTCTGGTATAATTCATACAGGGTATAACCTGAAGGGCTTCTGTTCCGCTGGCTCTCATGGCATCATATTGCTTCAAGGCAGCGGACTTAAGCCAACGTTCTCCCACCAGCATGCGTGCGTACTCCCCGATTGACATACCATACACAACCGGAACAGGCTGCATCCCCACAAATGACCTGAAAGCTGTATCCAAAACCGGTCCATCAACATAATGGATATTGGGATTTGGACGATCAAAAACGATAACTGGTTTGTTGTTCAGAAAAGCTGCCTCCATGTACTCTTCGAGCGAAGAAATAAACGTATAGAATCTGACACCCACATCCTGAATATCAAATAGCATAATATCCACCTCTGACAAATCTGCCGCTGATGGTTGTCTCTTAGCACCATAGAGTGAAACAACAGGTATTCCAGTTTTCGTATCCACGTAATTACCCACCTTTTCTCCCGCATCTGCGGTACCTCTGAAACCATGTTCAGGACCAAAAATAACTTTTACCAATATCCCTTTCTGTTGAAGTAGATCAACCAGGTGGATGCTACCTGCCATAGATGTCTGGTTGGCAAAAACAGCGACTCTTTTGCCCTTTAGCCGTTCAAGATAGGCTCCAGTATTTTCTGCTCCCGGCTTTACACCGCCTTTACTGAGCTGTGCAACAAGTTGTGTGCTGCATAATAAAAACAGGAACAGGAATAGATTTCGCATTGTTTTTGCTGTTTATTTCGTTCAAAATAAAAGAATAAAAGTAGTTTCGCCTCTCAAATCAATTGTAAACTTATTCATTTAATTCAAGATTATGCAAGTAAAAAGCGGTGATGTTGTCAGGGTTCACTATACAGGAACGCTGCTGGACGGAACACAATTTGACAGTTCAGTGGGTAGGGCTCCACTGGAATTTACAGTAGGTGCCGGTCAGATGATTGCGGGTTTCGACGCAGGTGTGCTGGGAATGGCTATTGGTGAGAAAAAGACCATTCAAATTGACCCTGATCATGGTTACGGACAAAAAGATCCCAATGCAATTATAGAGTTCCCATCGTCAAATATCCCGGAAGGAATGACAGTTGAAGTTGGACAGAAACTGAACCTGCAAAACCAGTATGGCCAGCCCGTACCTGTTGTTGTGATGGAAGTGAAGGAAGACGTGATTATCATGGATGCGAATCATTTCCTGGCCGGACAGGATTTGATTTTTGATGTTGAAATTGTTGAAATCGTAGGCTAACCAGCCAATTTCGTTATCAGGTAACACCACCGCAGCAATTTACCTTTGAAATCAAAGGGTATTGTTGTGGTGGTAATATCCTGAACATTACCCCGGATAGCCCCGGAATCCATCTCAAATTTCCGGGCGTTGGTACTGAAGTAAAGAACTCCTCCCGCTTTTAATTTTTCGATACAGGTGTTGATAAGCTGAGCATGCATCAGCTGGATGTCAAGGATGTCTTCCATTGCCTTGCTGTTACTGAATGTTGGCGGATCCAGTATGATGATATCAAAACTTTCAGTATTTAATGACGGCAGCCATTGTAAAACATCTGCCCTTACAAATTCAAACTGATCACCACCGAACCCATTTAAAGCCATATTCCTCCTGGCCCAGTCCAGGTAAGTGTTAGAGAGATCAGCTGAAACCACATGACTGGCGCCGCCTGCTGCAGCGTAAACAGAAAAAGACCCGGTATAACAAAAGAGGTTAAGAACCCTTTTTCCAGACGACTGACGGCGGACCATTTCTCTTGTAATCCTGTGATCAATGAATAACCCGGTATCCAGGTAATCCGTCAGGTTTACTTCAAAACGCAATCCACCTTCCAGTACTTCAAAAAAGAATTTTTTATCCGCCGTTTTCAGGTACTGGTCCCTGCGGTTTTCTTTTCTTTTTCTTTCCTTGAGATGCACCTGTTCAGGTGTCTTTTCCAGCACATGCCGGATAGTATCTAAACTGTCTGTTAGCCACTCTTCATATTCTTCGTCAGTTAATCTGTGGTTGCTTCTATACTCTGTAACCAGCACGTCTTCACCATAAATATCAATGATCAAAGGAAATTCCGGCAAGTCGCGATCGTACAGTCTGTAACATGAAATACCCTGAAGCCTGGCTTGTTTTCCAAGTATTCTTTTCACCTTCTTCAGGCGATTGTCGAACATGATCAATTTGGCATCAGACATGCCGGCAAGATACATTGCAATTGCGAAACGATTGATTTTCTGTATTTATGGTAACTTTGTATTAAATATGCTCTAATGAAAAAATTACTGGCCCTCTTGCTATTGGTCATCAACTCCTGTAATTCTGAAGCACAATTGGCTTCACTCGAAGCTACTGCCTATGCCGATGCAATCAAAACAAAAGATATTCAGATTCTTGATGCCCGGACATCTGACGAATTTAAAAGTGGATACATTAAAAATGCTTTGCAGGCCAATTGGCTGAATAAGGCAGAATTTGAAGACCGTACGCAACATCTCGACAAGAACAAACCAGTATATATTTATTGCCTGAGTGGAGGAAGAAGTGCTGCTGCAGGAGCTTACCTGGTTTCAAAAGGATACAAGGTTACTAACCTTGAAGGTGGCATGAATGCCTGGAAAATGAATAACCTACCTGTTGCCGGAGGTAGCAATACACCACAAACTTCTATGGATTCTTATCTGGGTCAGGTTCAAAGCACACCTATTGTGCTTGTGGACTTTGGAGCAGAATGGTGCCCCCCCTGTAGAAAAATGGAACCTGTTCTGGATGCCTTTATGAAAGCCAATGCAGGTAAGTTGACCCTTGTAAAAATGGATGGTGGTGTAGAGGACCAATTGATGAAAAGCCTGAATGTAGAAGCCCTGCCTACGTTTATCCTTTACAAAAATGGTAAAGAAGTAATCCGTAAACAGGGCCTCGTAACGCAGGAAGAATTCACTTCCTGGTTGAAATAACTTATTTTTTAGCAGCCTGCTGCATGGCATTACCGGCTCCGCCTCCACCACGTGGAGCACCCAAACCGCTGATTGAGGAAGCACCTTTGAAAAGCTGATAACGTGAAGGCATTTCTTTTACTGGCCACATACCGTTGGATTCATTGATATCTGCTGTCTCACGCATGGGGTCAAGCCTGATACCTGAAACTTCTTTGTTTTTTACAAACAGCTTGGTAACATGCTCTTCATTGAGGCGCCAGATGGTAACAGGAATCCTGTCTACCTCTTTTGAGCCATCCTTGAATGTCCACTCCACAATGATTGGCATAATCATGCCACCTTTGTTACTGAAAGTAAGCTCATAGAGATTCTTGTCTTCCCAGTCTTTGTAATGGGCAACGTCTTTCTGAGCATTCAGCTGCTGCTGGGCCATACCCTGGAACATTTTCATATCCGCATTGCGGTTGTAATAGTAAAAGTCCCGCAGGGTGGTGTCACGGTCTGTATAGAAGCTAATCTTATTACCTTCCCTGTTTCGGATTTTGCTGATAGTTTCAAAATCAGTCTGTTGAAGCGTAGCCATATTTTTTTCGGAATCCAGCTTGAACCATTTGACAGAATCCAGGGATATATCCACCGGGTCTGTTCCATAATACCAGCCTCTCCAGAACCAGTCGAGGTCAACCGCACTGGCATCTTCCATCGTACGGAAAAGATCATATGGTGTTGGATGTTTGAAGGCCCATCTTCTGGCGTACTCCTTGAAAGCATAATCAAACAATTCCCTTCCCATGATGGTTTCGCGCAGGATATTCAAACCTGTTGCAGCTTTGGCATAGGCATTGGAACCAACGCTTGCCACATTATCACCCTTTGTCATGATAGGCTCCAACATGTTTTTAGGCAGACGCATGTAGTCTGTGATTAGGTGAGCAGGGCCGCGGCGGGAAGGATAATTGTTATCAAATTCCTGTTCGGTCAGAAACTGAACAAAAGTATTCAACCCTTCATCCATCCACCAATATTGACGCTCATCAGAGTTCACGATCATCGGGAAGAAATTATGACCCACTTCGTGAATAATTACACCAATGGCGCCATATTTTGTAGACTCGCTGTAGGTTCCATCTTTTTCAGCTCTGCCGTAATTCATGGCGAGCATGGGGTATTCCATACCAATTGAGGCCTCAACGGATATGGCCACAGGATAAGTATACGGAGTAGTGAACTTTGAGTACACTTCAATCGTATGGGCCACAGCTTTTGTGGAGTATTTCCTGTAGATCGGATACGCTTCTTTACCGTAATAGCTCATACACATCACCTTCTTTCCCTCCACATTTACAGCCATGGCATCCCAAACAAGCCTGCGGGAAGTATTGAAAGCAAAGTCTCTTACATTCTGAGCTTCATAAATCCATGTTTTTTTGCCTTTGGACTTCTCCTTGGCGTTGTCCAGTGCTTCCTGAAGGGTAACTATTTCCAGCGGACTGGCAGCAGTCTGTGCCTGGTTCCAGCGGGTAAGCTGGG
>CANHUF010000058.1 GCA_947463715.1 Sphingobacteriales bacterium | reverse complement strand
CTGTATTTTCCATCTATAACATCAACGCTATCTGTTGTACTTTGTCCATCAGCATAGTAGCTTAAGAAAACTTTGGCTACGGGTAGTTTTACTTTGCTAACATCACCTTTGATGGTGAATTTTTCCTGTGCATTGGTTTGGGTGCAAATAGCTGCAAGTAGCAAAAAGCTGAAAATACTTTTCATGTTGTTTGAAGGATGATGAACCCTCAATTTAAGATATTTTCGCGGTTTAACCCTGGTTTTCAGGTACCGGGATGATGCGTTCAGGTGTTTCCAGCGGGTGTTCTTTCCAATCCTTATCATAGCTCACAAACCAGGAAAGCCACATGCTTCTGGAAAGGCGCATGAAAAGGGGTTGCATGAGAATCATAAGCACAGCGTTGGTTCCCATCCACCAGAAAAAACGGTTATCGTCAAGAGACAATCCTATTATCACCCACCAGGCTATAAATGTAGCTACGCTGAATGCTACTGTAAGTGCATAACTGACGTAGCCTGTACCGTAATAAAATCCCACTTCTATTTCTGTCGGTTGTCCGCATACCGCACAGGTTTCATGCATTTTGGTGAATTCCTTTAACTTGTATGCATTGGGTGTGCAGAACATATCACCTTTTCTGCAGCGGGGGCATTTATTGTTGAGCACACTGTAGAGATATGTGCTTTTTATTCCACTCATGATCTAAGGATTTCTGCAAAAATACGATATCCTTTTATCGTGCTTTGTGATATTTGTCGCATTCAAAGCACGTCAAGCAGCTTTTCCATACCTGTACTTCGTGAACCTTTGATCAGTATAAGTGCATCGTCGGGTTTATTAGCAGCCAGCCATTCACTTGCCAATGCAGTATTGCTGAAATAGGGATAGTGTTGCTTTATGTTGCCAAAGTCTCCACCAACCAGGATGACCTGTTCGAGATTGAGGGATTGTAGGAGGTCAACCAAAGTCTGATGTTCCGGGATGGATTCTTCGCCCAGTTCCATCATGGCGCCCAGCAGCAGCCACTTGTTGGGATGATTTTGTTGGGCGAAATTTTCAATGGCAACCTTCATGCTGCTGGGGTTGGCATTGTAGGCATCGAGGAAAATACTGTTTGTTCCTTTGGTCATCAGCTGCGATCGGGCATTGTTCGGAACGTAGGTTGCTATAGCCTGTGCAATTTTGGGGAATGGGATACCAAAATGATCGCCTATGCAAATAGCTGCCTCAATGTTAGCCAGGTTGTAGGAGCCAACCAGGTTGGTATGGAGGTGATGCAATCCCCAGTCGAGCCTGCTGATCTCTACGGTAAGGAGTGGACTGGCTTTTGCCATTTCGGCATTGAAACTACCTTTGGACTGTCCATAGAAAATCCTGTTCCGTATACCCAGGCTCATGCCCATGAGGTCTGTCATATCAGAGTTGACAAATACGGTTCCATTGCTTTCACGCAGGAAATCATACAATTCCCCTTTGCCTTTTCTGATGCCCTCTACACCACCAAAACCTTCCAGATGGGCTTTGCCACAGTTGGTGATCAAACCATGCGTTGGTAAGGCTATCTGGCAATAACCGGCTATTTCCTTTTGATGATTTGCACCCATTTCAATGACAGCCATTTCCGCGTCATCATGGATTGAAAGTAATGTGAGTGGAACTCCTATGTGGTTGTTAAGGTTGCCCTGTGTGGTAGCGGTTTTGAAATGGGAAGAAAGTACGGCATGAACCAGTTCCTTGGTAGTTGTTTTTCCATTGCTGCCAGTAATGGCTATAAAGGGAATACTGAATTGCAGGCGGTGGTGCCTTGCCAGGTCCTGCAATGCTTTGAGCGCATCATCAACAACAAAAATCCTGTCATCTGTTATGCCCTGGACTTCATCAACAACAACTGCGGCAGCCCCTTGTTCCAACGCTTTCAATGCATAGTGATTGCCATTGAAGTTTGGCCCCTTTAAAGCAAAGAAAATCTCTCCGGCAGCCATTTTCCGGGTGTCTGTCTGTACTTTTCTGCTCTTTTTGAAAATTTCGTAAAGCGCTGCTATCTGCATACCACAAATATAATATCAAATGAAAAAAAGAAACCCCCGAATTTCGGGGGTTTCCAGGTAATATGCTGATGTATTTAGTTCTTTCTTGTATTTTGTCTGCGTGCGCTGAAGTGCATGCCGTTTTTGAAGCCATTTCCTTCCTGGCTGCCAAAACGATCCATAGCACATCTGAATCCGATGGTGGCGGTGGACTGATCTTCTTCCAGGTGTCTTCTGGTACCGGGACTAAGCCAATAAGCCCTGTCGTCCCAGCTGCCGCCTTTGTAAACCCTTGATTTGTCGCTTACAAGTGTGGTAAGGCCATAACCATAATTGATCATTGAGGTAGAGTCGCCATCTTTGAAATTGATGACATCACCTTTTTGGTAGTTCCTTCTCTTGCTGGCTTCATCGTCAGTAACTTTTACCATTTTTACCCTACCGAGGCTATCACGCTGGAATTCACCGTTCTCATCCTTGTCGGGACGCATGAACACATTACCGCGGTATGGATTGAAATCATCCACATCCTTGCTGGAAAGAGGTCTGTAAACGTCTGCAACCCACTCATTTACATTGCCGGCCATGTTGTACAATCCGAATCCGTTGGGTAGGAAAGCCTGAATAGGTCCGGGTATAGATGAGTTATCGTTCAATCCGCCAGCAATACCCATATAGTCACCTGCACCTCTTTTGAAGTTGGCCATATATTTACCTGCCCAGCCACCATAACGGTTATCACGCAGTCCATTCACATTGTGAGACCAGGTATAAACCTGTCTGTTCATGATCAGTTCTTCTCCACGGCGGCCTTCTTTCAGCTTTACGTTAGGATTCTGATTGATGTAGCCCAGTGCTGCATATTCCCATTCAGCTTCTGTTGGCAGGCGGTAATCAGGAAGCAATATCCCGTCTTCAACTTTAACGTAGTTTCTTGGTCTGCCGTTTTCATCAACCAGTGTAGGTTTTTTAGCCCTGGCAGGTTGTGCTGAATAGAGTCCCAGTAAATATGATTTTGTGGTGAAGTTCTCTTCAGCCTGTCCCTGAATATTTTTCAGCTGATTGGGATTTACGATACCCTTTTGAACAAGCATGAGCTCGTTGACACGGTTACCTCTCCAGATACAGAAATCATTGGCCTGCCTCCAGGAAACGCCCACAACTGGGTAGAGGTTGTAAGCGGGGTGTCTGAAATATGTTTCAACGAGTGCTTCATTGGCTGCAAGCTCACTTCTCCAAACCAGCGTGTCTGGTTTAGCACCAATCACAACACTTTCATACGTAGGATCGTCAAAGGTTCTTTCGATCCAGTTCAGGTACTCCCTGTAATGAATATTTCCTACTTCAGTTTTGTCGATGTAAAACGAAGAAACAGTAACCCTTCTTGGCACATTGTTCCATTCGCCCATTACATCTTCATCAGCGGCACCCATGGTAAAAGTACCACCCTGAACGAATAAGAGGCCCGGACCAGTCTGCTGTTCTTTGACGGGAGATTTCTGAAATCCACCCTGGTTTTTGTCGTTGTAGTTCCAGCCAGTTACACTGGATGTTTCAAACTTTTTCTTTGCAAAAGGCAAACCACCTTTGCAAGCGCTGAAAAGTAAGGCTACTGACATCAGGACCAATAAATTTCTCATGGTTTACATGTTTTATTTAACCGATTCCCTTAACGGACAAATGCTTTGGTTATTGCATGCACAAGAGAGGCGGTTACAGACAAAAGTAAGTGTTAAATTAAATCGAATCAATGCTTTACGCTAAATTTTATGTTTACTAAATGCTAAATTTGTTAACAGGTCTTTATGAAGAAATGTAAACTCTTAGCGTCTTTTGTCTTACTGGCCCTGGGCGTAACAGGACAAATGCGTTATGCAGACCACTCAGTACTTTCTTCCGGTCTGTGGCTTAAGGTATCTGCTCCCTCAAAAGGTGTATACAGTGTTTATGCTGCCGATTTGAAATCCCTTGGGTTAGACAATGTGCCATCAGGTAAAATCAGGTTGTATGGTAATGGGGGCAGGGTTTTGCCGGAATCCAATGCTGTTTCCGCTCCGGATGACCTGTCTGAGCTGGCTATCTGGATGGAAGATGGTGGTGACGGACAATTCTCCGGTTCTGATTATTTTCTCTTTTATGCCCCCGGAACAGATCAATGGATATGGGACAGTCTGTCTGGCAAGTTTGTTTTTGTAAAGAATTTTTATGCGGATAAAGCATTTTATTTCATAACCATTCATGAATCAGCAGGGAAAAGGATACAGACAGAAAAAGTGGTAACCGGAGATTTCAAGCAAGTAACCTCATTTGATGAACAATACAGGTATGAGCTTGACAGCATCAATTTTCTTAAAAGTGGGAAAGAATGGTATGGGGAGGATTTTGGTAATCAGACCGGAAGGCTTGCCAATAGAACTTTCAATGCGGCTCGAAGTGGTGTGGTACCGGGCACGAGTTTCCTGCTTACAAGTGAAATTGCGGGCAGGAGTGCAGATCAGCCCAACAGGATGGCTGTGGCAGTAAATGGTAAAAAGTTATTTGAACATACCACCGCCCCATTGGCCGGAACTTTGCTTGAGCCATCTGCCAATACCAGTAGAACGAGTGCTGTAGGAATTGCAGAATCCGGCTCACTTACTGTTGGTTATAATTTTACCGGATTCAGTGTCAACGCTCAGGCATGGCTCAACTGGTTTGAAGTTCAATACAGGCGTTCATTGGACATGACTGGTTTGACACAGCTCGTATTCCGGGATACTGCATCTGTAGCCGCGGGAGAAACTGCAGTATTCAAGATTAGCAATCCCCGAAGTGATGCCAGCGTATGGGATGTAACTGATTTTAGTGCGGCACTTAAAATTCCGGTTGCATCCCAGAGTAACCAGCTTTCTTTCATCCGCAGTGTCTCCAGTCTTCGGACGTATGTTGTTTTCAGTGCTGCTGCTGCAAGTCGGGTTACAGTTGAGGGTATTGCAGGGAACCAGGACCTCCATGGTCTTGCTCCGGTGGATATGCTGATTGTTGCTGAGCCCAATCTTTTACAAGCCGCTGAGCGTCTCGCATCTTTTCACAGGAAGCAGGGTTTGTCTGTTCACATAGAAATACCAGGCCGGATATACAATGAATTTTCTGGAGGCATCCCTGACCCTACTGCAATCCGGAATTTTGTAAGGATGTTTTATGCCCAGTCAAACCCAGGCACAGGTAAATACCCCCGTTTTCTGCTGCTTTTTGGAGGCGCATCCTATCAGTATAAGGGTGCTGTTGCCGCCAATACCAACAAGGTGCCATCCTATCAGAGTGATATATCCCTCGATCCTTTGTCCACTTACGTTACCGATGATTATTTCGGTTACCTTGATACCTGGGAGGATATACAGGCTGCACAGTCTGCACCAGTTCTTGATATGGCGATTGGCAGGATACCAGCGAGAAACCTGCAACAGGCTAACAGGGTAGTGGAAAAAATATTGCGGTACCATCAGCCTGAAGCCCTCGGCAGCTGGCGAACTGGGTTAACACTTATTGCCGATGATGAGGATTTCAACCTTCATCTGTATGATGCAGAGTACCATGCAGGAATGATAGACCGTGATTTTCCTTCCTGGCAGGTTAAAAAAATTTACCTCGATGCATTTGAGCAGCAAAGCAATGCAGGTGGAAGCAGCTATCCCACAGCTAATAAAAATATCCTGGATGATGTGAACAAAGGTACCCTGATATGGAATTACAGCGGGCATGGCGGAAGTTCCCGACTCGCTCAGGAAACCATTATGGATGCAGCAACTTTGGCAGGCTGGGATAATAGTATCCGGCTCCCTTTGCTTGTAACAGCTACTTGTGATTTTGCACCTTTTGATGATCCCGATCAGTTTTCACTCGGTGAAGAATTGCTTGTTGGGCGGAACAATGGCGGAATCGGACTGATGACCACCACGAGGCTGGTTTTTGCATCCAGTAATAAGGTTATTAACCATAATTTTCTGCGTTATCTCTTAAAAAAAGACAGCAATGGCAGGTATCCTGCATTGGGAGAAGCCTTGCGTGATTCCAAAAACTTTACGGTAAGCACCAGTGGCGATTATGTCAATGCACGAAAGTTTATCATGCTGGGAGATCCCGCAATGAAGTTGTCCATCCCCGAATATACAGTCAAAACAACAAGGGTAAATGACCGTGTGCTTTCTTCTGCTGATACACTCACAGCGCGATCAACATACACTTTGGAAGGTGTTATCCTGGATCAGTCTGGAAAGGAATTGACTGATTTCAGTGGTTTTGTTTATCCAAGACTTTTTGACAAGCCGGTTGTTGAAAAAACAAAGGCCAATGACGGACAAAGTTTTGCGGTAGATTACTTTGCTGAAGGAGGCATTTTACACACAGGAAAAGTAGCGGTTGCCAATGGTAAGTTCAGGTTTACGTTTACAGTTCCCGCAGATGCTGATACCCGTTTCGGACAGGTAAAACTGATGTATTATGCAGATGATGGAAAAAGGGATGCCATGGGAGTAGACAATCATTTTGTGCTTGGCGGAAGATCAGCTGCTCCTGTAAAAGATGAGGCTGGTCCGGGTATCAGGGCCTACCTTGACAAGGAAACCTTCAAAAGCGGAGACCGTGTTAGTCAGACCCCATTACTCCTGCTGAAACTGACTGATGCCTCCGGTTTTAATATCTCCGGTAACGGAATAGGACATGACCTGGTAGCAATCCTTGATGGTGATGCCCGTTCCACGATGATTCTCAATGACTTTTTTGTTCCGGAAGCGGTGCAGGCTGGTTTCGCGGGATCAGTCAGCATCCGGCTGCAGGAGCTCACAGAAGGTAGGCACAGCCTGTATGTGCGGGCATGGGATGTTTACAACAATGCAGGAGAAACGGTCATCGAGTTTGAAGTTGTGAAGCAACGGGAGATAAACATCACTTCGCTGAAAGTATTCCCCAATCCACTGCAACAGCAATCTGTTTTTAGCTTAACCATGGATGGCGATACCCGCGATTCAAAAGCTGTGCTGGCTGTTTTTGCCGGAAACGGACGATTGATCTGGCAGCAGGAAAAGGCAATAAATGAAGCTAATCTTCGTTCATTGGTAATACCGTGGAACGAATCAGGTAAACAGGATGGCAGTCTGCCTACCGGAGTCTATTTCTGCAGGGTTATTGTTCTCAATAGGGAGGGTATAAAAACTTCAAAGACTGTTAAGCTTATAATCCTTTGATGCCAAAACCTTAACTTTGTTCAACAATCCAGTAGTTATCGATACAATTCTACCCAATCTGTTTCGCTGATAATTAAAATTCGATCATGAAAAATCAAGTTTCTGCACTTATACTGGGTGTATGCTTAGCATTGCTTTCCATTCAATCAAATGCACAGGACAATACTATCAATGTTGTAACTACTGCGGTTCCTTTCCTTAGAATATCTCCTGATGCAAGGGCCGGTGGGATGGGAGACCTGGGTCTGGCCACCTCGCCTGATGCCAATTCACAGTTTTACAATGTTGCCAAATATGCTTTTGCCAAAAACAGTTCAGGAATTGGGGTAACCTATACGCCCTGGTTAAAAGACCTTGGGCTCAATGATGTGTACCTGGCATCACTTGCCGGATATTATCAGCTGAGTGAAACGGAAGCCATCTCAGGTTCTCTGAGGTATTTTAGTTTGGGTAATATTGAATTTACCGACAACTTGGGGAATTCAATAGGCTTCGGCAGACCAAGAGAGTTCGGTCTGGATGGTGGATATTCTCGGAAATTGAGTGACGTTCTTAGTTTAGGAGTGTCATTGCGCTACATATTCTCCAATCTAGCCGGAAATCAGGTTGTGAACGGGGTCAATTATAAACCCGGCAGTGCTGTGGCTGGGGATATTGGACTTTATTACGATGGAACCTCTGAAGAGGGCTCTGGTATCAGTGCTGGATTAGCGCTGACAAACCTGGGCTCCAAAATCGGCTACACCAGCGACGCAACCCAAAAGGATTTTATTCCTGCCAACATGGGTATTGGTGTTGTTTATTCCAAGGTTACCAATGAAGTAAACAAGCTTTCGTTTGGTTTGGATATTCACAAACTGATGGTACCAACGCCGCCTCAGCTGGGTGATAGTCTCGGACTGGTCAACTACAGAAGTAAGGGTGTAGTGGGTGGATGGTTCAGCTCTTTTGGAGATGCTCCCGGAGGTTTTGCAGAGGAGTTGAAAGAGTTTTATTTTTCGGCAGGTGCTGAATACACCTACAATGATCAGTTTGCAGTTAGGGCCGGCTATTTTTATGAAGATCAGACCAAGGGAAACAGACAGTATTTTTCACTTGGTACAGGTTTAACATATGATGCATTGGGTATTAACCTGTCCTATCTCATTCCATCAGGCTCAGGCGTTAACAGGAATCCCCTTTCCAACACCATCAGGTTCAGCCTCATTTTTAACTTGAATGGTGCAGCGCAGTAAAAACGTTCATAACGTACAAGCATAAATTATTTGAAACGGCCGTAAGGCCGTTTTCTTTTGCGTACATTTATAAAAATACAAAGTATGTCTTTCAGGATAGGTTTTGGGATAGATTTTCATCAGCTGGTTGAAGACCGTGATTTGTGGCTGGGGGGCGTTAAAATACCCCATGTAAAGGGAGCCAAAGGACATAGTGACGCTGATGTATTGCTCCATGCAATCTGCGACGCTATGCTAGGTGCTTTGGCCCTCGGTGATATCGGTGTACATTTCCCCGATACAGATCAGGCCTATAAAAATATCGACAGTAAAATTCTCCTTAAAAGGTCGTTTGACCTGATAACAGACAAGGGGTATAAAGTTGTAAACGTTGACAGTTCCCTGTGTCTTGAAGCTCCGAAAATCAAGCCTTATGTGGTAGCCATGCAGCAGACAATAGCAGGAATCCTCGGGCTAACAGCCGGTGATGTTTCGGTAAAAGCAACTACAACAGAAAAAATGGGTTTTGTGGGGAGGGAAGAGGGTCTCGTTGCCTATGCAACAGTTCTGCTTGAAAAGATAAGATAATCGTAACTTTGCATAAATCAGGTTACTTGAAAATCAGGGTCATTAATCAATCCCGCCATCCATTACCGGAATATGCCACATCAGGTTCGTCAGGACTAGACCTCAGGGCTAACCTGGAAAGCCCTGTTGTGCTGAACAGCCTGGATCGACAGCTGATTCCGACAGGACTTTTCATGGAGATACCTGAGGGCTTTGAAGCACAGGTAAGGCCCCGCAGCGGGCTTGCCATCAAACTGGGATTAACCTGTTTGAATAGTCCAGGTACAATTGACGCAGATTACCGGGGTGAAATCAAAATTATCCTCATTAACCTTTCCAGGGAACCTCAACAGGTGAATGATGGAGACAGGATTGCACAACTGGTGTTTCAAAAGGTAGAAAAAGTAAACCTCGTTGCAGTCTCAGAACTAACAACATCTGAACGGGCTGAAGGTGGATTTGGACATACCGGCAAAAATTAAACGATTTACATGAGAATATTTATCATACTGGTTGGATTATTGGGAATGCTTGCATCCTGCAGGTCCACACGAAAAATCACAACAGTAGTTGCAAAAAAAGACAGTGCGGTGGTAGTCGTAAATCCCGCTGATTCTGATTCTGCCAAAAGCGTCAGAGCTACACTTGCCAGGATTAATGCAAAAAAGATCAGCTTCACAACATTTTCGAGTAAAGTTAAGGTTGGGTACAGCGATGATAACCGGAAATTAGACTTCAACGCATTTATCCGGATGAAGAAAGACAGTGCCATATGGGTATCAATTATTGCAGCACTCAACATTGAAGCATTTCGGGTAATGATTACTCCAGACAGTGTTGTCATACTCGACAAACTTAACAGAACTGTTCAGCATAAACCATTGTCTTACCTGCAGGGTATTACACAGGTGCCTTTCAATTATCAAACCCTTGAAGACCTGATCATAGGTAATCCTGTTTATCTCGACAATACCATTGTTGCCTATGCTGATCAGGGTGAGAAGTTATCTCTTTCAACTGTTGGTGAAGCGTTCAAGCATTACCTTACTGTTGGAAAAGCAGACCTGAACCTGCTCTTCAGCAAGCTTGATGATGTGGATCAATCAAGAAGCAGAACAGCTAACCTGGCTTACAGTGAATATGTTTCTGCAGGAAACTGGATGTTTGCCGCATTGCGGAATATCACACTTTCGGAAAAAACAAAACTTGAAATCAACCTCGATTTTAAGCAGGTTGAGTTCGAGAAGCCCATGACTTTTCCATTCAGTATTCCCAAAAACTACAGGGTAATTAATTAACTTATTGTATAGGATAAATTTTGAAGATTTGCTGATGATTCAAAACACATACAGAATAGGCTATATAAAATTGGCGGTTGCCGTATTGCTTGTGTTTTTCGTTTCTGCGGGATTTTCCCAGACAAGGGATG
>CANHUF010000057.1 GCA_947463715.1 Sphingobacteriales bacterium | reverse complement strand
TACAAATTTGCCGGATGGAATCCTGACACCAAGCAGTATTCAGGTGAAGGCAAGCCTATTGAGTGGATCAGGATTCACAACCTGCCTGATCACGTTTATTTCAACCATGCCCAGCACGTAAATGCCGGTAAGCAGCAGTGTCAGACCTGTCATGGTGAAATACAAAAGATGGATGAAGTTTACCAGTTTTCAGACCTTAGCATGGGCTGGTGCGTGAATTGCCACAGGGAGACCAAGGTGCAGTTCACCGACAATAAATTCTACAGCATTTATGAGAAGTTCCATGAAGACATGAAGAACAATAAGCTTGACAGTGTTACTGTTGAGAAGATTGGAGGAACTGAATGTCAAAAATGCCATTATTAATATTACACACAGAAACATCTCTCATTAAGCACAACAACTGTTATGAAGCAAAAAAAATACTGGCAGAGTTTTGGTGAATTGAAGAGCAGTGAAAATTACCAGGAAAGGGTTCAGGATGAGTTTGGCGAGGACCTCTCAACAGATAATCAGGACCTCATGGGTGCAACTGCTCCCCGCCGGGACTTCCTCAAATATCTGGGATTCAGCACTGCTGCAGCTGCGGCAGCTGCCAGCTGTGAGATGCCAGTAAAAAAGAGCATTCCTTACCTTAACAAGCCTGATTCTATCATACCGGGTGTGCCTAATTACTATGCCACAACTTATGTTATGGATGGTGATGCAGTTCCTGTTGTTGCCAAAGTGAGAGATGGCAGGCCTATCAAAATAGAAGGCAATGAGTTGTCTGCTATCACAAAAGGAGGAACATCAGCCAGGGTTCAGGCTTCTGTGCTTGGTCTTTATGATACAGCACGTTTGCGTTATCCGCTGGCTGCAGGTAAGGAAGTAAGCACTTTTGATGCTTTTGATAAACTTGTGGCTGAAGGAATGGCCAAGGCTTCTGGTTCAGTGGTATTGCTTACAGGTAGTATTAGTTCTGTAACCACCAGGCAGGTCATTGCGCAGTTTCTTGCCAAGTTTCCGGGTTCAAAACATGTTCAGTATGATGCCCTTTCAGTAAGCGGTCTGCTGAATGCGAATGCTGCAACTTTCGGTAACCGTGCAGTTCCTTCCTATGATTTCAGCAAAGCAAAAACTATAGTGAGTCTGGGTGCTGATTTTCTCGGTACCTGGCTGAGTCCGGTTGAATATGCCAGACAATATGCAGCAGGACGTAAAATAGATCAGAAGAATCCGGAAATGAGTAAGCATATTCAGTTTGAGAGTATGCTGAGTATGACCGGAGCCAATGCGGATGACCGTTATGTTCATCTGCCATCTGAGTCAGGTGCTGTTGCACTTGCCCTTTATGCAGCGCTTGGAGGTGCAGTATCTGCTCCGGCTCTGGGCGATGAGCGGTTAAAAAAAGGTATCAGTCAGGCTGCGGCAGCATTGAAGGCTTCAGGCTCTGCTTCCCTGGTAGTCAGCGGCAGCAACGATACACAGGTTCAAACCATTGTCAACGCCATCAACAACCTGTTGGGTGCTTATGGCAATACGATAGATTGGAGTGCGACGCTGAATACCCGTCAGGGTGATGATGCGGCGATGGTGCAGTTGGTTCAGGAGATGAATGAAGGTAAGGTAGGTGCCTTGTTGATACAGGGTGTTAATCCTGCTTATGACTATTGCGACAGCAAGAAATTTGAATCAGGCCTTGCTAAAGTGGCTGTATCAGTTTCCTTTAACGATAGGGAAGATGAGACATCTGTTTTGTGTAAGTTCCAGATTCCTGACCATCATTTCCTGGAGAGCTGGGGTGATGCAGAAATCAAAACTGGTTACCTGAGTTTTATACAACCTACTATTGCACCACTTTTCAAGACAAGAGCTTTCCAAACTTCCCTGTTGAAGTGGAGTGGAGATCAGCAGGCTTATGGTGCATATTTCAAGGCTTACTGGCTGAACAGGTTTGGTTCACAGTCTGCCTGGGATAAGGCACTTCAGGATGGTGTTGTTGAAACAGCAGCTTCTGCCAGTGCAGGTTCTTTCAATGGTACAACTGTATCAGCTGCAGCAACGGCACTTGCAGGTGTAAAATCACCAGCAGGCAAGCAGCTTGTTTTATATCCTAAAGTAGCCATAGGTTCCGGTAAGGAAGCCAACAACCCCTGGTTGCAGGAGATGCCTGATCCGATTACTAAAGCTACATGGGACAATTACGCTATCATTTCTTTTGCAACAGCTAAAGAACTGGGTATTGTAGTTGATGATAATTACGAAGTAGAGGTAACCAAGCCTGTGATTAAGATAAAAGTGGGACAGACTGAAATGAGTCTGCCTGTACTCGTGATTCCAGGTATGCACAAGGATGTGATAGCAGTAGCCCTTGGTTATGGCAGGTCTGAGAAATCAGGACGTGCATCAGCCAATGTGGGACAGAATGTTTTTCCGCTTGTTTCTTTCAATGGTTCAACTTTCAGTTATGCTGCGGGTTCGGTTGCTGTTGAGAAGACAGCTACTACATTCAAGCTGGCTTATACACAAACGCATAACCAGTATGAGGGTCGTGACGAAGTGGTTCGTGAATATGCGTTGTCAACATTCAAAAAGAACCCTACAATTCTTGCAGATGAGCGCCACAAGCTTGTGGAAGACTATGCAAGTAATACCGGAGATTATGCTGCTGAGGGTACATTGTATCCAAGCCATCCTTATCCCGGAGCCAAGTGGGGCATGAGTATAGATCTGAACTCCTGTATTGGATGCGGAGCCTGTACTGTAGCATGTACTTCAGAGAACAATGTTGCCGTAGTAGGTAAATCAGAGGTACTTCGTGCACATGAGATGCACTGGTTAAGAATTGACCGTTATTTTGCTACATACCGTGATGATTCAGGTAATGATAACCTGGACGACCTCAACGTGGTATTTATGCCAATGCTTTGTCAGCATTGTGACAATGCTCCGTGTGAGAATGTTTGTCCGGTTAACGCCACCAACCACAGCAGTGAAGGTTTGAATCAGATGACTTATAACAGGTGTATCGGTACTCGTTACTGTGCAAACAACTGTCCGTATAAAGTAAGGAGATTCAACTGGTCTGATTATATGGGAGCTGACAGCTTTGCAGACAATCAGAAAGCGATTCTGGATGATTCAGTGATGATGATGAATGAGGATCTTACCAGGATGGTACTTAATCCGGATGTAACTGTAAGGTCTCGCGGTGTGATTGAGAAATGTTCTTTCTGTGTGCAGCGTCTGCAGGAAGGCAAGCTGAAAGCCAAGAAAGAAAACAGACCGCTCGAAACAGGAGCAGATGGCAAATGGGATATCAAGACTGCCTGTCAGCAGGCCTGTCCGACCAGCGCTATTGTTTTTGGTAATGTAAATGACAAAAACAGTCCGGTTACAAAAATCCGCACAGAAGAACAAACCAACAGGGTCTTCTACTCACTGGAACAGATACACGTGCTGCCCGGGGTAAACTACCTGGCTAAAATCAGGAATACCGACAGGCATGTAGGCGTAGCGGAGGAAGCACACCATGCAGCTGCACCAGCCGGTGAGCATGCAGGTGAGCCAAAAACTGAAGCTGCACATTGATAGTATAGATTGAAGGGAAATCGCATAAACGACCAACACATGAGTGTAACAAAGTACGAATCACAATTAAGAGAACCATTGGTGAATGGTGACAAGACCTATGGTCAGGTTACCCAAGACATCGTGCACACCATCGAAGCCAAGCCTACCCGTTTGTGGTATATTGGTTTTTATGTATCGGTTGCCTTGCTCCTTTTCGGAGTTTATTCTGTTTACCGTGAGGTGGTTTACGGTATCGGGCAGTGGAATGTAAACCGGACGATAGGCTGGGGTTGGGATATCACCAACTTCGTATGGTGGGTAGGTATCGGTCACGCCGGTACTTTGATTTCTGCGATCCTCCTCCTGTTCCGTCAGGGCTGGAGAACAGGTGTAAACCGCGCAGCTGAGGCCATGACAATTTTTGCGGTAATGTGTGCCGGTCAGTTCCCGATCTTCCACATGGGAAGGGTTTGGATGGCCTTTTTTACTTTGCCTTATCCAAATACACGCGGACCATTATGGCCTAACTTCAATTCACCATTGTTGTGGGACGTATTTGCGATTTCAACTTACTTCACTGTATCCTTGCTTTTCTGGTATTCAGGTCTTTTGCCTGATCTGGCAACAGTGAGAGACAGGGCAAAGACTAAATTGCGCAAACATCTTTATGGTATAGCATCTTTCGGATGGTCTGGAAGTACAAAACACTGGCAGCGTCATGAGAGTCTTTCTCTTGTTCTGGCAGGTTTGTCTACACCACTTGTATTGTCGGTTCATACCATCGTATCTTTTGACTTCGCCACTTCGGTGGTTCCAGGCTGGCATACAACGATCTTCCCTCCTTATTTCGTAGCAGGAGCGATATTCTCCGGTTTCGCGATGGTACAGACCCTGATGCTGATCTTGAGAAAGGTTATGAACCTCCAGGATTACATCACCCTCGGTCACATTGAGGCTATGAACAAAGTAATCGTACTTACAGGTTCAATCGTAGGTTGCGCTTATCTTACAGAGCTTTTCATGGCCTGGTATTCTCAGGTTCCTTTTGAGCAGGATATCTTCTTTAAATACAGGATTGCTGGTCCGTATGGCTGGAGCTACTGGTTGATGATGACCTGTAACGTAATTTCTCCACAGTTGTTCTGGTCAAGGAAACTCAGGAGGAATGTATTGTTCACCTTCATCATGAGTATTGTGGTGAATATCGGTATGTGGTTTGAGCGTTTCGTAATCATCGTATCATCATTGTACCGCGACTATCTTCCTTCTTCCTGGTCTATTTACTACAGACCAACTATTTGGGAAGTCGGTTTCTATCTCGGAACATTTGGTCTCTTCTTCACCTGTTTCTTCCTTTTCTCCAAATACTTCCCGGTTATTGCCATTGCAGAGATCAAGTATGTGTTGAAAACAACCGGAGAAAGCTATAAGAATGACATGTCAACTCTTGAAAACAAAAATGTTGATGAGTTTGCACATGAAATGCATGATCATCATGAAGAGGGTTCAGTAAAAGTGGTACATCATTAATCAATCAACCTGTAAATAAGATAAAATGGCTTTGAAAAAATTTGTTGTTGGCTGTTTTGAGGATGAGAAGGTTTTATTTCCGGCTGTAGCCAAAGTCAGGAAAGCTGGATATAAATTCCACGACATCTACACGCCATTTCCTGTTCACGGACTGGATAAGGCGATGGGATTGAGGGACACGAGTATTCATACTGCGGGATTCCTTTTCGGTATGATCGGTACAACAACAGCTGTAACATTCATGACATGGGTGTTTACAAAAGACTGGCCTGTGAATATTGGCGGTAAACCCAATTTTGCATTGCCGGCCTGGATTCCCATTACCTTCGAGTTGACGGTTCTTTGTGCTGCTGTGGGCATGGTACTTACATTCTGTTATATCTGCCAGCTTGCACCATTTGTAAAAAAGCATACTTTTCATCCACGTGCTACAGACGATCTTTTCGTGATGGTTATAGAGTGTGGAGAAAAAACAGATGAGCAGGAGCTTACAACACTGCTCAATAGTGTTGGTGCCCAGGAAGTCAATACACAGGTTGCTGAAGAAGGTTGGTGGATTGGCAGGTACGATCAGGAGCAGGAGTTGTACAAGGAACCCAATATTGCATAATTAAAGTGAGCGGGAAGAGCAGAGATCATAAAACACAACAACAGATGAAAAGAGCAACAATTATTTTCTGTGGACTCACTGCAATGCTGATGGCAGCTGCAGGTTGCAGCGATGTGAAAAGAACCCCGGGCAAAGTATATATGCCTGATATGGCTAACAGCCGTGCCTATGAGACTTATTCGGTAAATCCTGTATTTGCAGATGGCAGAACTAGTCAGGGCCCGGTTGCAGGAACAATAAAACGCGGAGAAGAATATCCTGTTCACCTTGAAATGGATAAATTGGGAGATACTGCCAATTACTTCGCTTCACGCTCCCTTCCGAACCCCATTGATTCGCTGACAGCAGATGAGTTGAAGGAAAGTGAGAGGCTTTACCTGATCAACTGTGGCATATGTCATGGTGCCAAACTTGATGGTAATGGTCCGCTTTGGAAAGATGGTGACGGACCCTACCCTTCCAAGCCAGCAGCACTTGTTGGAGATGCCAAATATGAATCTATGCCTGAAGGTCAGATGTTCTACTCCATCACATTCGGAAAAAACCTGATGGGTAGTTATGCTTCCCAGCTGAGTGCCAAACAACGCTGGCAGGTGATAAAATACATCAAGACAAAACAGGGAAAATAATTACAACCAACGTTTTAAATAATCAGGGATGATCAAGCAACAATTCGAGATTTCGGCAGGGTATAAAAAGTGGACGAACATCCTACTCGGTGTGGGTGGACTGGCCCTTGTGCTCGGAATCATTTTCCTCGGAATGAGCAAAGAACCGATTGAACAGACACGTTTCTGGGCAGTATTGCTTCAGAACAGTGTGTTCTTCCTGCTGGTTGTAAATGCCAGTATGTTTTTCATTTGCGTCACCACAATGGCACACGGTGGGTGGCAGATGGCTTTCAGAAGAGTACCCGAGGCAATATCCAGTGTGGTACCCGTATTTGGATTACTTACCCTGATCATATTTATTGCCATTGTTTTTGGCCACAGACATGATATTTATCATTGGCTTGACAAGGAACATGTTGAACATGATCCTATCCTTAAAGGTAAGCAGGCGTTTCTGAATCCGGCTTTCTTCATGATATGGTCGGTAGTTGCCATAGGTTTGTGGTCTTTTCTGGGTTCCAAGATGAGGAAACTTTCATCTCAAGCTGATGAGCAGATGGATCAGGAAACAGGACGTAAATACATCATTAAGAACACTGCATGGGCAGCTGCTTTCTTAGTTGCATTCGGATTGACTGTAGGATCTACTATACCTTGGTTGTGGTTAATGAGTATTGATGCACACTGGTATTCTACCATGTATAGCTGGTATACATTCGCCAGTTCATTTGTTGCAGGTATGTCTTTGGTAGCTTTATTTGTAGTTTACCTGAAAAACAGGGATTACCTGGAATATGTTACAGAAGAGCACTTGCATGACATAGGTAAGTTTATGTTTGCATTCTCAGTTTTCTGGACATACCTGTGGTATTCACAGTTCATGTTGATTTGGTATGCCAATATTCCTGAGGAAACAATCTACTTTAAGCCCAGGATGCAGGGACCATACAGGGTTATTTTCTTCCTGAACCTCATTCTTAATTTCGCAGTTCCTTTCTTATTGTTGATGCGCAGAGGATCAAAAAGGAATTACACTACAATTGCTGCATTGGCTGTATTGATTATTTTGGGTCATTGGACTGATTTTTATCAGATGGTTATGCCAGGCACATTACATGAACATTATAGCCTTGGATGGTTCGAATTTGGTATATTGGCATTGTATGCGGGATTGATTATGTTCTTTGTGGGCAAAGGGTTGGCTAAAAAACCACTGGTGGCAGAGCATCATCCATTCCTGAAAGAAAGTACAATACACCATACATAAGGATTCTGTGCAGAAGAAAACTGAATTACTAACAAAATATAAGTAAAGATCATGTCGGGTTATTTCATTTTAGCAATATTAGCGCTGGCGTTTGTGGTCACATTTCAGATCGCAAAAGCAAGTGAATATGTATCCGTGTTGAAAGGAGAGGAAAAATCATTCAGACAGAACAACAAGATTAATGCCTTCCTTTTTATCATTTTTCTTGTTCTGGGTCTTGCCGGAGCATGGTGGTGCAATGAGTTGTTTTATCATAAAACACTTCTGGCACAGCCTGCTGCTTCAGACCATGGAGAGAAGATTGATTTCATGCTATTCATCACCATTGCTGTTACTGGTGTTGTTTTCCTGCTGACTCAGATTTTACTTTTCTGGTTTGCTTACAAATACCAGTTTAGTGAAAAAAGGACTGTTTATTATTTCCCGCATAACAACAAACTCGAGTTGCTGTGGACTGTTGTTCCGGCAATATTCCTTACCATCCTGGTTGGTTTTGGTTTGTTTTACTGGTTTAAAATTACCGGTGATGCACCAAAAGATTCCCAGATTGTTGAGATTACTGGTAAGCAGTTCAACTGGATGATGCGTTACCCTGGAAAGGATAATGTATTGGGCAGAAAAAACTACAGGTTAACAGACGCATCAAATGGCAATGCCCTGGGTGTTGACTGGGAAGATGGCGCAAGTCATGATGATATCGAAGCTACAGAAATGCACCTTGTGGTTGGAAAGCCAGTACAGCTGGTAATTAACGCACAGGATGTTATTCACGACGTAGGTTTGGTGCATTTCAGACTTAAGATGGATGCAGTACCAGGTATTCCAACAACACTTTGGTTTACACCCTTGTATACTACAGCACAGATGAAAGAGATTACCGGAAATAAAGATTTCGTGTATGAGATTTCATGTGATCAGATGTGTGGCAGTGGTCACTACTCCATGAGGGGTGTGATTGTTGTGGAAACACAAGCTGAATATGATGCCTGGATGGCTTCAATGAAACCGCAGTATCAGACAGTTCAACAGGCAACTGCACCCGCACCAGCTGTGGCTGACACTTCTGCTGCTGCAACAACTAAACCCTTGGCCCAACTGAAATAACGAAAACAGTAAAAAAGAGTAACAATGAGCAGCGAAACAATTACACACGGACACGCAGCGGAAGCTTCAGTTCATTCGCATGATTCTCATGAGGCGCATGGCCATGATCATCATCATGAAGAGACGTTTCTGACAAAGTATGTTTTCACTACAGATCATAAAATGATCGGAAAACAGTTTCTTATTACAGGTATTATCTGGGCTATAATCGGAGGATTGTTCTCTGTGCTTTTCCGTCTTCAGCTTGGTTATCCAGAAATGACTTTTCCTTTCCTGGAAGACCTTTTCGGTAAATGGGCTGCAGGCGGTAGAATTTCAAATGAGTTTTACTATGCTTTGGTTACCATGCATGGTACAATCCTCGTTTTCTTTGTACTTACAGCTGGTTTGAGCGGAACCTTTGCCAACATCCTTATTCCTCTCCAAATTGGCGCAAGGGATATGGCATCTGGTTTTCTGAATATGCTTAGCTACTGGTTCTTTTTCCTCGCCAGTGTTGTGATGTTTGCTTCACTTTTTATTCAAACAGGACCTGCTTCAGGTGGTTGGACAGTTTATCCGCCATTAAGTGCGCTTGGTCAGGCAAGTGAAGGATCTAAGCTGGGTATGGATTTCTGGTTGATATCTATGGCATTTTTTATCGTGTCATCTCTTTTAGGTGGTTTGAACTACATTTCTACCATCCTGAACCTAAGAACGAAGGGTATGAGTATGACGAGAATGCCACTGACCATGTGGGCCATTTTCTTCACCGCAGTTTTGGGTGTATTGTCATTCCCAGTTTTACTTTCTGGTGCAGTACTTCTTTTATTTGACCGCAATCTCGGAACAAGTTTCTTCCTTTCAGAAATTGTAGTGAAAGGTGAAATCCTGCCAAACGAAGGTGGATCAGCCATTCTCTTCCAACACTTATTCTGGTTCTTAGGTCATCCTGAGGTTTATATTATCCTGCTTCCAGCAATGGGTATGGTTTCTGAAATCCTTTCTGTAAACTCCAGAAAACCAATCTTTGGTTATTTGGCGATGGTAGGATCTCTTTTTGCAATCTGTATCCTGGCATTCCTTGTATGGGCACACCATATGTTTGTAACAGGCTTGAATCCATTCCTCGGAGCATTCTTCGTATTGCTTACACTCCTCATTGCAGTTCCTTCAGCAATTAAGGTCTTTAACTGGATAACTACACTGTGGAAAGGAAATATTCGTTTCACTCCTGGAATGTTGTTTGCAATAGGCTTTGTGAGTTTGTTTATTTCTGGTGGACTTACAGGTATCTTCTTAGGTAATTCAACACTGGATATTCACCTGCATGATACGTATTTTGTAATTGCACACTTCCACATTGTAATGGGTGTTGCTTCCTTCTTTGGTATGTTTGCTGGTGTATACCACTGGTTCCCTAAAATGTATGGCCGCTATTTGAACAATACTATGGCCAACATTCACTTTTGGGTAACATTGATTGGATCTTACCTGATTTTCTGGCCAATGCACTACTCTGGTTTGGCAGGTATGCCAAGGCGTTATACCGATTGGAGCAACTGGCAATCTTTCAATATGTTTGCTGATATGAACAGGTTTATCAGTACAGTTGCCATGATTGTTTTCGCTGTGCAGTTGCTTTTTGTGTTTAACTTCTTCTATTCCATTTTCAAGGGAAGGAAAGTTAAGACGCAGAATCCATGGGGAGCTAACACCCTTGAGTGGACTACCCCAATCAACCCTGGACATGGTAACTGGCCTGGTGATATTCCTGAAGTACACAGGTGGGCATATGACTATGGTAAGGATGGCAGGGATTTTATCCCT
>CANHUF010000056.1 GCA_947463715.1 Sphingobacteriales bacterium | reverse complement strand
GACAATAGGATTTACAACAGATTCATTTTTTACCACAGAAAAGTTTTCAAAGTTACAGGCATTCCAAAAACAACTCAAGGAAATCAATGGTGTAGAGGATATTCTGAGTATTCCGGGAGCTATAACCCTTAAAAAAAATGACAGCAGCGGCAAGCTGGATGCTGTCAAAATATTTGATGAGCATAGCACCAACCAAGCAGTCCTCGATAGCCAGAAAAATATTTTCCTCTCTCTACCCTTTTACCGGGGTCTCTTATATAACAGGGAAACCAATGCTTTCCTTATTGGAGTAAGAATTAACAGTACCATTCTTGGAACAAAAGCCAGGGAAAAAACCATTGGAGCCATAGAAGAAGCCTCGGAGGCATTCAGGGCTTCTACCGGATACGATATTCACCTGAGCGGATTACCTTTAATCAGAACAAATGTAGCAGTCCGCATTGCGAAAGAAATGCAGTTCTTCCTGCTAGGGTCAATATTGCTGTCTGCACTTATTCTCTATATTTTCTTCCGGTCATTCAGCAATACCCTGTTATCTCTAACTGTTGTAATCATTGGGGTTGTATACAGTCTTGCCACCATTCAGATGTTGGGATACAAGATCACTTTATTAACTGCACTCATCCCTCCACTTATTGTAGTGATAGGCATTCCCAATTGCATTTATTTTTTGAACAAATACCACACTGCTTTCCTGAAACTGGGTGATAAAAAGCAGGCAATAGTTGAGATGACAGGCAAAATGGGTATTGTCACTTTATTCTGCAATATCAGCGCAGCATTGGGTTTTGCAGTTTTCGCGCTTACAAAAAGCATTATTCTGAAGGAGTTTGGCATTGTGGCCGGTATCAATATCATGGCATTATTTTTTGTTTCTTTTATCCTGATTCCAATAGCCTTGTATTATATGGCGGCCCCCAGGGAAAAACATACCCGATACCTCGAAAACAAATGGCTAATCGGACTTCTGACGCGCATCGAACGTTGGGTCTTTGCACACAAACGCCTTGTATACCTGTGCACTGCGGTTGCGCTGGGCATAAGCATTGTTGGCATATTAAAGTTGAAATCACAGGCCTTTATAGTGGATGATTTACCCAAGGGAGATAAGATATTTGCTGACCTGAAATATTTTGAAGCCAACTTCAAAGGGGTACTGCCCCTTGAGATACTTGTGGACACCCGCAAAAAAAATGGGATTGCAGGCTCCCGTGCACTACCTGTTTATGAAAAAATAGCAGCATTCGGAGAACAGGTTGCACTGCATCCGGAGTTGACCAGACCATTATCCCTGGCAGAGGGATTAAAGTTTGCCAGACAGGGGTTTTATGACGGTGATAGCAACAATTACGCGGTGCCCAATGCATTTGATGGTGCGTTTATTGCAGATTACCTCAAACCATCAAAAGAAAAACAAACCGATCAGGGATCACTCCAGAAACTGATGTCTTCGTTCATAGACAGCAACCGCCAGGTAACCAGGATCAGCGTAAGCATGGCAGACATAGGCAGTTTAAGAATGCCAGGGCTGCTTGATACCCTGGAAGCTGAAGCAGCAAATTATTTTGACACTAGCCGGTATGCTATTACGATGACCGGATCAAGTATCACATTTCTGGAAGGCAGCAGATTCATCATCAAAGGGTTGAAAGAAAGCATCCTCTGGGCTTTTTTGTTTATTTCCCTTTGTATGCTTTATCTGTTCAGCTCCTTCAGGATCCTGATTTGCTCGCTGATACCAAACCTTATTCCCCTGGTTATGACAGCAGGACTAATGGGATGGATGGGTATTGCCATCAAACCCTCCACAGTACTGGTTTTTAGTGTAGCCCTGGGGATAGCCATCGACATCACCATCAGGTTTCTGGTCAACTACAAACAGGAATTACCCCATCAAGATGGAAGGATTCACGATACTGTTGTGCAGACTATCCGTGATACCGGCATAAGCATCATCTACACCTCACTGGTGCTTATAGCAGGCTTCGTCATATTTGTATTTAGTGGCTTTGGGAGCACACAGGCACTCGGCTGGTTAACTTCCTTTACATTGCTCGTAGCCACCCTGACTAACCTGATTTTACTACCCGTATTGCTTTTGTGGATGGGAAAAAAGAAAATGTAAAAAAATATCAGTTCTGGGATTTTAGTACATTATAAATAATATAAATAATTTATTTGATTTTATCAAATAAATCTATCTACTTATTGAATACAGGAGACCTTTTTCGCGTTTTATCAAAATAAATTGCTATCCACTGATTTTTTAAAGTTTTTTCAACAAAAACCTTGTTTTGGTTGTCATGTTTTACATTCGCATAATGTTAACAAAATCTTAAACCAAACAAAAAGACATGAGAAAGATCTTGCTTTTGTTGTGCGGCATGCTGTTCATGGCTGGACAGCTGACTGCACAAACCCGGACTGTTTCCGGAAAGGTCTCTGATGCCACTGGAACACCGGTAGCCAATGCTTCCGTGATTGTTAAGGGCACAAGAACCGGTACTACCACCAATGCCAATGGAAATTTCAGTTTCACAATTCCTTCGGGAGCTAAATCACTGATAATTTCCGCTATCGGACTGGCACCGCTGGAAATCAGTATTCCATCTTCTGGCAACATTAATGCTATGCTTCAGCAGGATGACAGAAAGATGGACGAGGTAATCATTACCGGCTACCAGACCAGAAGAAAGAAGGATGAAGCTGGAGCGATATCCACGGTCAGAGGAAAAGAAATCGAGAACCTTCCTGTACCATCTCTCGACAAGGCTTTGCAGGGTCGTGCTGCTGGGGTTCTTGTACAATCCAATAACGGTATCCCCGGTGGTGGCATCAACGTGCGCATCAGGGGTACAGGTTCATTCCTCGCTGGTACTCAGCCGTTGTATGTAGTGGATGGTGTGCAGTTGAATACAAGGAATGATGCCAATTATACAGAATCAAACCCATTGGCATTCCTTAACCCCAATGACATTGAATCCATTGATATCCTTAAGGATGCCGCATCAGCAGCCATCTATGGTGCTCAGGCATCTAATGGTGTTGTAATTGTAACCACTAAAAAGGGTCGGGCAGGAAAAACCAAATTCCAGTTTAACACCTATGTTGGACAATCCACACCACTCAAGAAGCTGGACGTTCTTAATTCTCAGGAGCTTTTCCAACTTCGCGCCGAAGCTTGGGGTTTTACCAATAGCTTACCTGCAAACGACCTCACGATTAGAAGAACTGTCTTGAATGAATTCAGGGTACCTATCACCAATATCACTACTGATAAGGCAGCTGAGGATGCCATTGCTGCATTGCAGACTTATGATTGGCAAGACGCGGCTTTCAAAACTGGTTCAATCCAGAATTATGAATTCAGTGCTGCAGGCGGTAACGATAGAACTACTTTCAGGATTTCTTCTTCCTACAACCTGCAGGAAGCTGTAATCTCCAAGGCGAATTTCAAAAGGGGAACAGTTAAGCTTGACCTGACAAACAAGGCAACTGATAAACTCACTTTCAATACTACAATCAATGCGAGCACATTCGACCAGAATGTACCTTTTGCTGTTGGTGGTAGCTTTTTAGGAAGCCCTGCATTTGCTTCTGCAACCATCTATCCTTTCAATCCAATTTACAATCCTGATGGAACCTATTTTGGTGTTCCTCCGCAGAATGTGGCTGGTCTCTTGAACCAGAACGTCATTGCAGTTAATGAGTTTAACAAAGGTTTCAACAGAACAAATCAGTTGGTAGGCAATTTCAGTGCTGATTACAAAATTAAACCCTGGTTGAACTACAGGTCATTCTTTGGACTTGATTACCGCCTTGTGCAGGGAACCAGGTTCACGGACCCCAGAACGCCAGACGGATTCAACAGAAAAGGTCTCGGACAGGTTGAAAGTGAGTGGAACACCAACATCATTTCTACACAAACCCTGAATTTCAATTTCAATATCCAGGACAAACATAAGATTGATGGTCTGGTTGGATACGAATACAGAAAGGAAAATCAGGAAGGTATAGGTGCCACTGCTGAAGGTTTCCCAACTTACCAGTTTACAACCCTCAACACGGCTGCAACACCTCTTTCCACCACTGAATTTTTCACCGGTTACAGAAGACAGTCTTTATTTACCAACGTAAACTATAACTATGATGGTAAGTATATCCTGAGTGGAATCATGCGCTATGACGGTTCATCCAGGTTCGGTGAAAACTACAGATATGGTCTTTTCCCTTCCATCAGGGCAGCATGGAATATTGATGAAGAAAACTTCCTTAAGAACAGCAATTTTGTCAATAGTCTTCGTTTCAGGGCATCTTATGGCATTACAGGTAATGACCAAATCGGAAACTTTGATGGACTGGGATTGTACGGTGCAGCGTCTCCATACAACAGCTCACCTGGTATTACATTCAGCCAGCTGGCAAACCCTGAACTGAGATGGGAGAAAAATAAAACAGCAAACTTCGGCCTTGACTTTGCCTTTGCAAACAACCGCATTTTCGGTTCAGTAGAAGCTTACGATAAAATAACAGCTGAGTTATTGCTTTCACAGCCTGTTCAATTCAGCACAGGATTTTCAAGCATCACGCGTAACGTAGGAGAAATACAAAACAGGGGAATTGAGTTAACGCTCGGTTACCAGCCTGTGAAGTCACTTTCACCAGGAGGTTTAAACTGGACAAGTACTTTTGTTTTCACCTACAACCAGAATAAGGTTAGAAAACTTTATGATGGTCTTGCTGAACTTCCAGGTTCACCAAGTACACGCGTGGGTAGGGAATTGGGCTCTGTATTTACCCAGAAATATGCGGGTGTAAATGCAGCAACAGGTAGACCGATGTGGTATGATTCACTTGGAAACATCACCTATCAACCACAGGCCAAAGACCGTGTTTATCTTGGAAATGGCTCACAGCCTGATTTCTGGGGTGGCTGGACCAACAACTTTACCTACAAGGGTTTTACCCTGGATGTATTCTTTCAGTATGAATATGGCAAGATGGATGCGGACGGTCAGGTTGGATTCATGATTGAGAACATTGCACGTTTGAATGCACTTCAGGATATCTATGATAACAGATGGACAAGTCCCGGTCAGATAACCTGGTATCCGAGGATGAATGTGAATGGTGCTGAATCAAAAGGATCTAGCGCACTTTCTGGAAGCCGTCAGTTTTTCAAGGCAGATTATCTCCGTCTTAAAAACATCACACTTTCTTACGATGTGAATCCTGAAGTGACCAAAAGGTTGAAAATCAATCAGGCTCGTTTCTATTTACAGGGAACAAATCTCTGGACATATGCCGATTGGTTCAGCTATGACATTGAGTTCGTAGGAAACTCCACTGGTATCATTCCTCAAACCAGGAACTTTACTGCTGGTATTCAAATCGGTTTCTAAACCTCTAATATGATGAAAATGAAAAATATACTGTTCAAAACCGGGATGCTTGCAATGCTGGTGGCTACGTTTGCCTCTTGCCGCGACGCACTCATCATTGAGCCCCGTCAATCCATAGATGCCAATACTGCACTGACTTCCAAAGATGGTATCAATGCAGCTGTTGTATCTGTCTATTCCCGATTAAAAAGTGCCCGTCTGTATGGCCGTGATCTCATTGCGATACCTGAGGCATTAGCTGATAATGGCTTTGCTACCAATAAATCAGGTCGCCTTCAACCTGAAGCCAACAATGTTTACCGTGCTCATTTTACCGATGCACTTTGGTCAACCTGCTACAATGGTATCAATCAGGCGAACCTTATCCTTGAGGCGGTTCCATCAGTGAATGCTCCTGGTATAACTGCTGCAGACAAAACTTCATGGACTGCACAGATGCAATTTTTACGTGCACTTTATTACTTTGATATGATAAAGGTGTATTCCTACATTCCTGGTGCCATTGTAAATGCACAGGATAAAGGCGGAATTCCCCTTATCACAAAAGGGATAAGCAGTTCCACAGCAGCACTTGCACTGCTTCCTTCCAGAGCACCTATCGCAGATGTGTATGCACTCATCATCAACGATCTTCTGGCTGCTGAAGCTGCCCTGACATTCCCGGGCTTAGGAGTTAGCTTTGCCAATAAAGCTGCAGCTCAGGCCATGCTTTCAAGGGTTTACCTGTATATGAAAGATTATGCCAATGCCAAGAGATGGGCTGACGCATGTATCACACTAGCAGGTAGCAGACTTTCAAGCGCAGGTACTTATGTTGCACAATGGCGTGCATCCAATCACAATGAAAGCCTTTTCCAGCTTGTTTATGCAACAAATGGTGAGAATGTTGGGGTAAATGAATCTCTCCAGACATCTTTCTCTACACTCACAGCTCCTGGTAACACAACTGTAACAGGTGGTTTCGGCGATCTTGTTCCTACCTTAAGCCTTATGAATGATCTTGGAATTACCTTGAATGGTGGCAATACTACAACCAACTTCAGTCTATCTGTAACTGGATTGACAAGGGGTTCAGACGTTCGGGCACTGCTTTATGAAGCTGGAACAACTGGCCGTGGTGCTTCAAAAGTTGAGTGCACGAAATACATTGGCAAAAATGGTTTCATCAATCTCGATAATGTACCTGTAGTAAGAATTGCTGAAGTATACCTTAACAGGGCTGAAGCTATGTCTACACCAGGCTCGCCGGTATTCAACGAAACTGCAGCCCTCGCTGATCTGAATACCATTGCCACTAACAGGGGATTGGCTGCCTTCACTGTTACAGGTTCAGCTTTGTACGAAGAGGTTTTGAAACAACGCAGACTTGAACTCGCTTTCGAAGGACATCGTTTCTTTGACCTTAAGCGTCTGGGAAGAGACCTTGTTAAAGCCCCTCATTACAATGCCGTTGCATTTTCAGATATCCGAATTCTTGCGCCTCTCCCACAAAGAGAAATTGACGGAAACAAGAATATGGTTCAAAATGCTGGATACTAAAATCAAGAAATATGAAAAGATTACAATCATTTATCATAGGAATAGTTGCCATTACTTTACTTGATGGCTGTATCAAGAATGAGCTGACTGTATTTACTGCTAGCGTTGTTGAGTTCGATGCTGCATCCTGGAATGCAAATGGCGCTGGACTTACCTATCCGATTTTAACCAGAATTCCAGGTTACGGAAGGGTTGCCAATACATCAGATGCCTTGCTTACAAGAACAAATACGGGAATCAAAAAATTCAGGATCAACCTCGTTGGTCAACAACTGACAACTGATACAGACGTATTTATAGTACTGGGTTCAGGCACAACAGCCCAGGTTGACAGGCATTTCAGAATAAAAACACCTGTCAGAATACCAGCAAAATCAAGCTTCGGTGAATTGGAAGTAGAAATTCTGAACCCTGGCACAGCGTCATCCACACCTGTAGATCTGAACCTCACGCTCAGCGGAGGATCAGGCACTGTAAAGGTGAGTGAGAACTATAAAACAATTGGATTAAGGATTTCCCAGTTGTAATAGCCTTACTGTTTAAAAAAGGAAGGGCCGGATCAGTTGATCCGGCCCTTCCTTTTTTAAAGTGGTCTGTAGCTATTTCAAAACTTCATTGAGTTTAGCATGAAGTTCAGATCCCCTAAGGTCTTTGGCAATAACTTTTCCTTCAGGATC
The DNA here is from genome assembly GCA_947463715.1 of Sphingobacteriales bacterium. Classification (GTDB taxonomy): domain Bacteria; phylum Bacteroidota; class Bacteroidia; order Chitinophagales; family Chitinophagaceae; genus Pollutibacter. Next base: position 2,874 of record CANHUF010000056.1, on the reverse strand, counting down.
AAGTAACACATTAAAAGGAATTCCTTCAATACCATATAAAGGAACCACTTTACTGTCCCAGAATTTCAAATCACTTACATGGCTCCAGGTGAGCTGATCGTCTGCAATTGCTTTTACCCAACCTTCCTTTTCTTTATCCAATGATACACCCAGAATCGTGAAATTTTTGTCTTTAAACTGCTGATATGCACTGACTACATTAGGATTCTCATTTCTGCAGGGCTTGCACCAACTTGCCCAGAAATCAACCAGCACAAACTTGCCTCTCAATGATTTAAGAGACATCATCTTCCCATTTACATCTGGTAGTTCAAAATCAGGTGCTTCCTTTCCCACCATATCACCCTGACTGGGACGGGTAAGTGATAGATTAAAGTCTGTTGCAAGTTTGGTTATGCGCGGGTACTTCTCAAACCGTTTAGCCAGGCCTTCCATCACAGGTTTTACCTGTTCTGGAGATACCAGATTTTGGGACATGCCCAGCGCATACATGGCAACAGCAGGAGATGCTGTTGAATCGGCATAAGCAAGCAAATAAGATCCAGCTGCCGTTGCATATTCCCTGAACTGATTTTCCATTGAAACCCTTGCACTATCCATCACTTCACCTTTGGCGATTATGAGGTTCTTGAGGGAATCAATTCCTTCCAGGCGAGCGTTAAAACCTGCAAGTAGGTTTTTAAATGAAATACTTCCGGCTGAAGTGGTGGAATACTGGTCTGCTTTGGTCCAATCAACATCCATTTCTATTTTCTGCCTGTCGGGAATAACCAGGAAATACATCTCATCTTTTTCAAACCGAATCCTATACAGTGATTCAGCATCCTGTGCACCACCATTCAGCTCAAGACTCACATCACCCTGAGCAGCGGTTACCGTATCAAGGGTCAATGGTTTTGCCTCCAGATCTATTACATCGAGGTAAACAGCCTGTGCCTTTGGCAGATTTTTGATATTAAGCCGGATACTGACATTCTTTTGTTTGTCAGAGCATGACAACAAGGCCCATAGCATTAAAACCAGTGAGGCCAGCGGGATTTTCTTCATGTTATTGTTTTTCGTTTAATACTTTGTTGAGCAGTTCTGTACTGCGTTTGGGATCGGCCTTGCCTTTAGAAATCCTTTTCACTTCCCCTACAAATAATCCGATAAGTCCTTTCTTCCCCTTCCTGTATGCTTCAACCTTATCTGGCATAGCCATGATTACTTCATTCACCCATTGTTCAATTTCGGTCTCACCTGCATCCTGAAGCAAATTCAATGATGTTGCCAACTGAACCGGATCAATATCCGTATTGGTGAGTAATTCCGGTAATATTTTTTGTGCTGCCACCGAAAATGATATTTGTCCACCAGCAACCAAATCCAGCAACCCGTACCATTGAGATTTACTGATGGCCAATGAAGACCATGGCTTGCTTTGACTGTTCAGGTAGGCACGAACGGGACCAATTAAGAAATTAACAAGTGATTTCCGGTGTGATGTTCCTGCTGCCAACATTTCAAAAAGTTCATTTAACTCATAATCTTCTGTGAGCTGGATGGCATCATATTCACTGAGGTTATATGCCTCTGTATACCTGGACTGCTTTGCATCAGGCAGTTCCGGCAGTTGGTTCTTAATTTGCTGAATAAATTCCTCCGAAAATCGAAAAGGAGCCAAATCTGGTTCAGGAAAATAACGGTAATCTTCAGCGTCTTCTTTGGTTCTGATTGAAAAAGTCACTTCTTTTTCTGCATCATAACTTCTTGTCTCCTGAATGATGCGCTCTCCCTTGTCTGAAAGGGCTGAAAGCCTGCCAATCTCCAGCTCAACTGCATGTCGAAGATGTTTGATTGAATTGAGGTTCTTAACCTCTACGCGTGTTCCCAGTTTTTTTTCACCGACTGGTCTTACTGATATGTTGGCATCACACCGCAAACTACCCTCCTCCATATTACCATCACATATACCAATCCAGCGAACAAGTTGGCGGATTTTGGTCAGGTAAGCTGCCGCCTCTTCTGCCGTATGCATATCAGGCTCAGATACTATTTCAATGAGTGGAACCCCGGCCCTGTTGTAATCAAGATAAGTATGCTCAGGACTTTGATCATGCATGCTCTTGCCTGCATCTTCCTCAAGATGAATACGGGTAAGTTTTATATCGCGTACTCCTGCAGAGGTGGAAATCCTGACCATCCCGCCTGCACATATAGGTGTAGTATGCTGTGAAATCTGATAGCCCTTGGGTAGATCCGGATAAAAATAATTCTTCCGGGCAAAGTAATTGTACCGTGCAATGTCAGAATGACAAACCAGTCCCATTTTGATAGCATGTACGATTGCTTCCTTATTCATCCTGGGCAGGGTTCCGGGATGACCCAGCGTAATAGCACTCACATGGGTGTTTGGGGCACTTCCAAAAGCAGCAGAATCTCCTGCAAATAATTTGGATCGCGTATTCAATTGCACATGAACCTCCAACCCTATTACAGCCTCATATTTGCTAAGTCCATCAATTGACATCAGGGAAAAATTTAAATTCCGGCAATAAAAAAAAGTTATTGTGAAACACCCAGCAATTCTTGCAGTTTTGCTTCAAGTGTCTTGCTATTTCTTTCACTGATACCAAGTAACCTCAATACAATTTTACCCTGCGCATCAACAAGTATTTTTGTAGGATATCCATTAATGTCATAAGTCTTTACAATATCATTGATGGCCGGATCATACAATACCTGTTTCCATGGAATAGCATCTTCCACCACCGCTTTTTTCCATCTTTCCGTTTGTTCAGCTTTAGACTTAGCCCCAGCAACAGACTCATTGGAAATGCCAACTATCTCAAATCCGCGTCCCCTGTATCTCTCATAAATAGTCTTCAATTCGGG
>CANHUF010000055.1 GCA_947463715.1 Sphingobacteriales bacterium | reverse complement strand
GAACGCGGATTCCGCTTAATCTCTTCAGGCGAAGGTTCCACGGGCTTTCTCGACACCTGAATGAAAGCAGACTCACTCCTCGTACCAAAAACCGGATCCTGCTCTGCTGCACCATCCAACTCTCCTTTCAGAAACTGTTTCACCATCCTGTCTTCAATGCTGTGAAAGGTTATCACTGCAAGTCTGCCACCTGGTGCTATTGCATCACTGCACTGCTGCAGTAATGCATTCAATGCCCCTAACTCATCATTAACTGCAATCCGCAATGCCTGAAATACCTGGGCAAAATATTTATTCGGATTACCCTTTACCACTGGCGCCATTACCGCTTTAAGAGAAGCAATAGTCTTGATAGGAGCCCTTCTGACCTGATCACAAAGCAACTGCGCAAGCGTTCTGGCATTGGTAATCTCCCCATATTCCTGCAAAACGAGCTGAAGCGACTCCGGCGTCGACTGCATCAGAAATTCTGAAGCAGTTAGCGGAGCAGAGCGATCCATCCGCATATCCAAAGCAGCATCAAACCTTATAGAAAATCCCCGCTCTGGCTCATCAAACTGGTGACTGCTCACCCCCAGGTCTGCAAGAACCCCATCTACCTCCCCAATCTGGTACAACCGAAGAAACCGGGAGAGGTGACGAAAATTATGTGGCACAAAAACCAGCCTGCTGTCCTCGGGCAAATTTGTCCTGGCATCCTCATCCTGGTCAAAAGCTACCAATCGTCCAGCCGGACCCAATCTGGAAAGAATTTCTCTTGCATGTCCTCCTCCACCAAATGTGCAGTCCACATAAAGCCCATCAGGCTTTATGCACAAAGCATCAACTGCCTCTTGCAACAAAACCGGAATATGATAAGGACGATCACTCCCGGCATCACCGCCAGTTGCACTTTCGCCCATATCATACATGGCCCTAACCATTGCTATCCTTCTTTGCCATCACTTCAGCGGCAAGTCCACTAAATGAGTCAGATGAAAAGTTGTCAAAGAGCTGCTGGTATTTTTGCTTATCCCAGATTTCCATTTTATTCATTGCTGAAACCAGCACAATGTCTTTTTCCAGACCCGCATGCTCCATCAGGCTCTTAGGTAATAAAATCCTTCCTGCACTATCTAACTCGAGTTGCATTGCTCCGTTTAAAAAATACCTCCTGAACTCACGAACCTTTGGATCAAAATCATTCAGCGTACTCAGGTTTTCATAAAGTGGCTTCCAGCTTTGCATCGGATACATAGTGAGGCACTTTTCAAAACCCCTGTTGATTACAAAAACAGGTTCCTCTCCCTCCGGCAGCTGTTTTTTTATGCCTGCCGGCAGAAGAAACCTACCTTTGCTATCGAGGGTAGCCTCATATTCGCCGATGAAACCATTCATGGTGGATATTTTAAACCTAAACTTACATTTATTGACACAAATTAACACATTTTCCCACTTTTGAACCTGATGCACTATGTTAATTTTTTCCACAGTGCAAATGCAGTGCTGGACTGCATTTCATTGATTTCGATGAATTTAATGTGCATTACATGAAATATAATGTGAATATCCTGTGAATACAATGTGAATAACCATGCAGAGAGTAAACCCAGAAAATATCAGAATAGAGGATTATGACTACCTCCTTCCTCCAGACCGTATCGCTGAAAAGCCGCTTGAGCAAAGGGATTCATCGAAATTGCTGATTTCAAAAGGAGATGAAATCAGACATAGTTTCTACAGCAATCTGGCTAATGCGCTCTCCTTCAAAACAGCGCTTTTTTTTAACAATACAAGGGTTATACCAGCCAGATTACACTTTATAAAATCTTCCGGAGGCGTTATTGAGGTCTTTTTACTGGAGCCTGAAACCGGAAACTATGAAGATCTCTACCAAAAAACAGCTGTTTTCTGGAAATGTATGGTCGGCGGTGTCAAAAAGTGGAAAAATCAGGAAATACTGACTTCCATGCTTGTTGTCAACAACAAGGATGTTATGCTTGAAGCTCACCTCATCTCAAAATCACAGAACTACTGCACCATCAAGTTTGTATGGCATACTGAAAATACTTTTCTGGAGGTCATCAATGCTGCCGGACAAATCCCGCTGCCGCCATACATTAAAAGAGAGGTAGATGAAAATGATAAACTACGGTATCAGACCGTATACGCACATCACAATGGTTCTGTTGCTGCGCCAACTGCCGGACTTCATTTCAATGAGCAGTTAATGGAAAGACTAGGTATGGCGGGAATAAGTTCATCATTTTTAACTCTCCATGTTGGAGCCGGCACTTTCAGACCCGTTTCTGCTGAAACAATCGCAGGTCACGAGATGCATGAGGAACATTTTGAAGTTGACATGGATGCGTTGCAGGCGCTTACTGATGAAACCAATAAAATCATCCCTGTTGGAACCACCAGCATGCGCACGCTTGAAAGCCTTTACTGGATTGGTGTTAAACTACTAAAGGAGGGTAAACTGACCGACCAACAGCTACTTACATTGAATCAATGGGAAGATAAGGAGCTTTCAACACTGTCCCCTCCACCAAAGTCAGTCGTTTTCAAATGGCTTTTAGCGCAACTATCCGCCAAAGGCATCCAGAAACTGAGGGGTAAAACTGGAATATGCATAGTTCCTGGTTATCAGTTCAGGGTTTGTGATGGACTGATTACAAATTTTCACCAGCCACGGTCAACATTACTTTTGCTTATAGCAGCAATGGTTGGTGATAAATGGAAATATATATACGAAACTGCACTTGCCAGTGATTACAGGTTCCTGAGCTATGGAGACGGATGTCTGCTCATGCTGCCGGATCAGTCATTTTAATGGAAGCGAAATGGTAAACTGACTCCCTGAGCCGGGTGTACTGGTAACTTCAATGGTTCCTTCATGGGCTTCCACCATCTTGCGGGTATAATTGAGTCCCAACCCAAACCCCTTGACATTGTGAACGTCGCCGGTATGTGCCCTGTAAAACTTGTCAAAAATTCGAGCAAGGGTCTCCTTCGTCATGCCAATTCCGTTATCTTTCATGGTAAGCACAATCCTGTTTTTCCTGTTGAACGTTGTTACTTCAATTTCAGGAGCTACATCTTCCCGGGCGTATTTGAGTGCATTATCAAAGAGGTTGCTGATCATATTGACAAAATGAACAGGATGTCCAACAACAAGGTCCTGTTCAGCATCCATCCTGTAAATGACTTTTGCCTCCTTCTCAGCTACCTGCAGGGCAAATTTACCTTCGATTTTTTGAAGCACTTCATGAACATGCAGATCCTGCTTGTCTTTCAGCACCTGATTGATATCCAGTTGGGCAGCCTGTAATATCTGTTCAACCTGGGTATTCATTCTTGCATTTTCGGTTTTGATAACCTGTCCTATTGCCAGCAACTGCTCCCTGTTGCCTATAATTTTTTCATTTTTAAGTGTATCCACTGCAATGGAAATGGTTGCTAGAGGAGTTCGAAGCTCGTGCGTCATATTGTTGATGAAATCAGTCTTCATCTCACTCAGTTTTTTCTGGGTTAAGATGGTTCTGATAGTAACATAAAAAGCTGCAATGATTACCAGGGTAAAAAAGATTGCACCACTGATCATCCAGCCTACAGACTGCATCACAAAATCGTTCATGTCATAGGTAATCAAAACCAGCCTTTCATCCGGATCAAGAGACATGATCTCATCACCTGTAAGGTTAACCAGTGGCCAGTTGTGGATGGTATAATTTACAGAATCCTTTGTGGCCAGCTCATAATGCTTCTCGAAGTCTGGTGATGACATGTCCACGCCTGTGGAATTGGCATTGGAAAAAACTGCGAATTGAAACTTTGCCCCCTTAAGCCCGTTGTCGGTAAAAGATTTTTCAATCCGCTTATTAATGTCTTCAACAGAAAACTGATCTGCAAGAGAATGCTTGGAAAGCATTTCCCTGATCTGCTCCTGTGCACCCTCAGGTAAAACTTCCGCCGGCAAATTGGGTGCATACTGCATTTTCTCTTCCACAAGAGCTTCCACAACTTCATACTCAACTACTTCCACCAAATCAGCAACCCTGTCTTGCTGGATTTTCTTGGTATTTTTCAACCAGGAATACTGGATAACGATAATCCCAATAAGTGAGATGGTAATCAACACTGTGATAAGTGAGAATAGTTTTTTCATTGGACAACAAAAATAAGCGGGGTTGTGGTCAAAAAATACGAAAAAGCTACTATTTAACGCAGGATTAAGATTAATATTGGCTATATTAGGATATGCAAACCGTGGAAAAGGGCACAATATTGATTGCTGAACCATTTTTGCAGGATGTTAATTTCCAGCGAACAGTTATATTAGTCTGCGAGCATGACCTGGAGGGGACGTTTGGTATCACCATAAACAAGGATACCGGAGATCCCCTGGGATATTACCTGGAAGATTCAGATGAAAGTTTTATGCCACTGTTTGATGGGGGCCCTGTTGGGCGTGATCAGCTGCATTTCCTGCACACAGTACCCGATCTTATTCCAGGAGGATTACATATAACAGATGGTATTTATTGGGGAGGAGATTTTGAAACCATGACTGCCCTCATCCGTGATCGGACTATCAATGAGGATGAGATACGATTTTTTTTAGGCTATTCTGGCTGGGAACCACTCCAGCTTGATGAAGAACTGAAAGAAAAAAGCTGGCTCTGTATTCCCGGCAATGCATCCCTGGTTTTTAACAAAGATTTAAAATCAATATGGAAGGATGCTGTAAGGGAACTGGGAAGCGATTATCTTCCCATGATTAATTACCCGCTAGATCCCTCATTCAACTGATTCTTTCACCCGAAACGCCAGCAGTATAATTAAAAGTCCCAGCACGGCTATAATCCACAAAGACATCCGCAAACCTGTTTCCTCAGCCACAAAACCAATCATTGGCGGACCCAGCAAAAAACCTGTGAACCCCACACTGCTTACAGCAGCCAGAGATGCTGAGGGTGACATGGACTTGCTTTTCACAGCAAGCATATATACGATGGGAAAGACGGAGGAAACACCCAATCCAACAAGCGCAAATCCGCTGATTACGACCCATTTCACCGGGAAAACCAACGCCAGAAATATCCCGGACAAAATCAGTAATCCGTTTATCCTAAGCAATTGGGCATGCGTCAGAAACTGCAATAACCTGTCACCTGCAAACCTGCCCATAGTCATACAAAGTGCAAAAGCAGTATATCCCGCCGTACTTGATGTATGCATGGCATGAATAACCTGTCTGTAATAAAGTGAACTCCAGTCTGCCATAGCCCCTTCAGACATGGCCACACAAAAACAGATTAATCCGAGCAGGAACAGTCCCCTGCCAGGCAATACAAATACTTGCTGCTTTTCTCCTGTTGCGGCGGGATCGGGTACCAAAAAAAAATAAAAAAGTAGGGCTGATGCACTGGCAAAAGCACCTATCCATGCGAAATGTGCACCGACCTCAATATCAAGATGCATCATCCAACCGCTGACTGCCGCAGCGGCAAATGCACCAAGCCCCCACATGGCATGCAAACTGGATAGGATGGTCTTCCCCATGATCTGCTGAATGGCAAGCCCCTGGGCATTCATAGCGATATTGCCCAGGTTTCCTAACATACCAAAAAGAAAAAGTGATACAGATAGCACCTCAAGGTTGCCCGAGATTCCTGTTGTGAACAAAAAGAATCCATACAAAACAAGCACAACAGCACTTACCTTTCTGCTACCCCACCGCTGTACCAGCCACCCAGAGGCAGGCAGGGCTGCAAGGGCACCAAGCGGCAGCATGAACAAAATTCCACCAAGTTCTGCTTCACTCAAGCTGAATCGGTCTTTCACATCGGGAATCCTTGAAGCCCAGGTTGAAAAGACCATACCAAGAAAGAAGAAATACACGGAAATAGCTGCCCGGCGCATGGATTGTTGCTTGAACACTTCGTTATTTTTAAAAAAACGAAATTAAACGAAAGGAACAAGATTCAGTCCCATGATTTATATTCGGACAAAATAACTTACGGTGATAAAAAGATATGTTTTTCTGATATGTATTGGTTTCTCCTTCACGCAATGCAAAAAAGAAACCAACGGTGGGGGTACACCTGAAACCACACCTTCTGTTTTTGTAGCAGATGTAAAACAACCGGAGGGCAACACCGGTAGCAATAAGATGAATTTTACGATTACGCTAAGTGCCGCATCAGCCAAAGAAGTCAGCTTCAAGATTGTTACCAAGGAAGTCTTTGCCAAAAGTATTGAAGATTTTACTGCAGTTGACCAGCGTATCACTTTTGCACCTGGAGAAACAACCAAATCACTTTCTGTAGATATTGTTGCCGATGATATCAAGGAAGGCACAGACGACTTTCAGCTTTTCGTTTCAGAGCCTGTAAACTGCATTGTACCAAGTCCATTTGCAACAGGCACCATTGAAAACGACGATTCCAAAATACCTGTAAATGAAGCAGGGTATACCACACCCGCAAGTTATGCAGGAAAAACACTGGTATGGGCTGATGAGTTTGAAGGAAGCGGATTAAACACAACCAACTGGAATTACGATGTGGGCGATGGCTGTGCCAGGAACAATTGCGGATGGGGAAACAACGAATTGGAGTTCTATACAGAAGGCGATAACCTCATTTTCTCAAATGGAAAAATGATTATCGAAGCGAGAAAAGAAAGCAGAGGTGGTAAAAATTACACTTCAAGCCGACTGACAACAATGGGCAAAAAATCATTTAAGTTCGGAAGAATTGATATACGGGCTAAATTACCAAAAGGTCAGGGAATCTGGCCGGCACTCTGGATGCTTGGTGATAATTTCCCTACTGCCGGATGGCCGGCGTGTGGCGAAATTGATATGATGGAGTTTCTGGGTCACGATCTCACAAAAGTCTACTCTACCATTCATTTTAAATCTGGCAATAATCCGAGAAATATTTCCAAATCCTTCATCAATAGCACACCACTGCCTGATGAGTTTCATGTTTACTCCCTTGTTTGGGAAACAGATAAAATGCGCATGTTGATTGACGACAAGCTCATTGGAGAATTTTTAGCCAGCGAATTGGGTGGCGCTACGAACCCGTTTAATGACAAATTCTTCTTCCTTTTTAATGTTGCAGTAGGCGGCAACTGGCCTGGCTCACCCAATACAACCACTTATTTTCCACAGTGGATGTTTATTGACTATGTAAGGGTTTTCCAGTAAAGACATAAAAAAAGGGACCATGAAGGTCCCTTTTCAATTTATTTCCAGGCAGAATCAAACTGCTGTTGCCCCTTCCAACAATACAGTGACTTTATTATTGAATACTTCAATGAAGCCACCCTTTACTGCATAGGAGGAGTTGTTTTTTCCTGATTTGTCCAACAGGATTTTTACAACGCCATTGCCCAGGGCACTGACCAAAGGAGCATGTTTTTCAAGCACTTCGAAGGAACCCTCAACACCAGGCAACTGAATACCATAAGCATCACCTGCAAAGAGTTTTTTCTCGGGAGTAAGTATTTCAATCTGCATTTCCTGAATGTGTTTTAATTAACCTTTGGCAGCAGCCATCATTTTCTTACCCTTCTCTATAGCATCTTCAATGGAACCTACCAGGTTGAATGCTGCTTCAGGATACTCATCCACTTCACCATCCATGATCATGTTGAAACCGCGAATGGTATCATTGATGTCAACAAATACACCCTTCAGACCTGTGAACTGCTCAGCCACATGGAATGGCTGACTGAGGAAACGCTGAACCCTTCTGGCACGTGAAACCGTCAGTTTATCCTCATCACTCAATTCATCCATACCAAGAATTGCGATGATATCCTGTAGTTCCTTGTAACGCTGCAAAATGAGCTTTACCCTGTTGGCACAATTATAGTGAGCTTCACCTACAATCATGGGAGTCAGAATCCTTGAAGTTGAATCCAGCGGATCAACGGCAGGATAGATACCAAGGTCGGCAATCTTACGACTCAATACAGTTGTTGCATCAAGGTGGGCGAAAGTTGTTGCGGGAGCCGGATCTGTAAGGTCATCTGCAGGTACATATACTGCCTGAACAGAAGTGATTGAACCATTCCTTGTTGAAGTAATCCGCTCCTGCATTAATCCCATCTCAGTTGCCAGTGTAGGCTGATAACCTACGGCTGATGGCATCCTTCCCAAAAGGGCAGATACTTCAGAACCAGCTTGTGTGAAACGGAAGATATTATCTACGAAGAAAAGAATATCCTTTCCTTTGCCTTCACCATCCCCATCACGGAAATATTCTGCAATTGTAAGTCCGCTCAGCGCAACCCTTGCACGGGCTCCAGGAGGTTCATTCATCTGTCCGAATACAAACGTAGCTTTTGAATCCTTCAGGCCTTCCATATCCACTTTATCAAGATCCCATCCACCTTCTTCCATGCTATGCTTGAAATCATCACCATATTTCATGATGCCTGCCTCAATCATCTCTCTCAGCAGATCGTTCCCTTCGCGGGTACGCTCACCAACTCCTGCAAACACCGAAAGACCACCATAGCCTTTGGCAATATTATTGATCAGCTCTTGAATCAAAACCGTTTTACCCACACCTGCACCACCGAAAAGTCCGATTTTACCACCCTTAGCATATGGCTCAATCAAATCAATAACCTTGATACCTGTAAAAAGGATTTCAGTAGCCGTGCTCAGGTCTTCAAATTTGGGAGGTTTGGCATGGATTGCCCTGCCATTCTGCTTGGATACAGCTGGCAATCCATCAATCGGATCACCTGTAACATTGAAAAGACGCCCGTTGATGGCATCACCTGTTGGCATGGATATTGGCCTGCCTGTGTCAGTTACTGCAGTTCCTCTTACAAGGCCCTCTGTACCATCCATAGCAACACAACGCACGCTATCTTCACCAAGGTGTTGCTGAACTTCAAGCACAAGCTTGTCGCCATTTTCACGCTGCAATTCAAGGGCATTGTAGATCTCAGGAAGCTGTCCGTTGAAATGTACGTCAACAACGGCACCGATTACCTGTTTTATTTTACCTGTATTTGACATGTTTATTGTTTGAAATGGATAAATGTCGATTTCAGGGCGCAAAGGTAAGCAGGAAGCACGGATTGGAAAAATCAGCAGGCAATTTTTTTCAGGAATACCTCCGTTTACTGTAACTGTACATAGAGAATGGCTGCCAGAATGGCGCCTGCAAGGGGACCAACAACCGGAATTGGAGCATATTTCCAATCACTTCCGCCCTTTTGCTTGATTGGAAGGATGGCATGAACGATCCGGGGGCCCAGGTCTCTGGCTGGGTTTATGGAGTAGCCTGTTGGTCCACCCATACTCAATCCGATACCAAGCACAAGGAGGGCAACAGGAAGTGCATCCAATGCGCCGAGTTTCATTTCCCCTTTCTGGATATGCAGTATGGCAAACATGAATATAAAGGTGGCAATGGTTTCTGTGATAAAGTTATTGATGGGTTTTCTGATAGCTGGTCCTGTAGAAAAAACAGCAAGGATAAGTTCTTTGTCAGTTGTTTCAGAAAAATGATCCCTGTATGTAAGCCAAGTAAGTATTGAACCGATGAATGCACCCAGAAACTGGGCCAGTATGTAAGAGGGAACAAGATCCCAGCTGAATTTACCTGCTACTGCTAATCCCACAGTTACAGCAGGATTTAAATGCGCGCCGCTGTCTTCAGCGGAGATATAAACGCCCACAAACACAGCAACAGCCCAGGCCAGGGCAATTACAATCAGGCCTGCGTTGTTCCCTTTTGTCCGGGCAAGCAAAACATTGGCAACCACTCCGGAGCCAAGGGTGATTAAAACAGCAGTACCGGCAACTTCAGCAACAAATGGTGTCATGGCAAACAAATTTTAACCAATATAATTAATTTTCTGACAATATATTACCTGCCAGATACCCTCCGGCCAGTTCATGAAAAGATTTTACCTGATGTATAATCCAATCATCATTTTCATTTAGTAGCCCGGCCATCAACTGCGCCACAGGCAATGCAGCTGCAATGGCCTTCTCTGCATCTAAGAAAAGCAACCTTGATCTTCTGGCCAGTATATCCTCTACCGTCATGGCCATTTCTTCTCTAACAGACCAGATAATTTCAGCCTTGCAGTAGGAATGCCCTTCTGCAATTGGCATGCCCAGTTCAGGATCCTGCTGAATAAGCTGCACAATATTTACAGCATCTGTTCCGTAGGAAGAAAATCTCTCCCCGTAATGAACGGAACTGGTTGCACCATGTAGCTTTAACTTTCTTGTTTTACACTTTATTACGGGCAGTTTGGCCACAAAAGCAGCATTGTTTACAGCATCCTTGGCCATTTTCCGGTAAGTTGTCCACTTTCCTCCGGTAATTGTAATAAGGTTACTCCCAGAAACTAAAATAGTATGATCACGAGACGCCATTGCAGTGCTGCCATTGTTTGAAGTCTTTACCAATGGTCTCAAACCGGCAAAAACCGAACGTATATCAGCATACGTTATTGGCTTCTGACTGTACGCATTGAACTGAGCTATGATGAAATCAATTTCTGCCTTCAACGCAACCGGCTCCTCCCTGATCTCGTTTAAGGGTGTATCAGTGGTACCGATAACAATTGATTCCTGCCAGGGTAACGCAAACAATACCCGTCCATCTTTGGTTTTGGGTATCATGAGGGCCTGATTGCCAGGGAAAAACGCTTTGTCAACAACCAAATGGACCCCCTGGGAGGGCAT
>CANHUF010000054.1 GCA_947463715.1 Sphingobacteriales bacterium | reverse complement strand
TGCCCGCAGTTTCCAAGCCGGTAGTAAAGGACAATAAAGTAAGGATTGCTAAAGGGCAGCAGACTTTTCGGGTGAATAAAGGAAAAGAAGATAAAAGCCTGATAGTAGGTATTTTCGCCGGTGATATTGCTTACAGTGAGGCACTGGCTTTGAAAATGAATGGCTTAAGCGATGCCATCAATATCATCATCACAGAGGAAATGAGGGAAAAAATACAGGGTATTTATGGTGGAGGAACCAGTGCAGGTCTCAATAAAACCCCCTACGGTGCTTTCCAGATGATCCTCCAATTGCCATGCGGTCCTGCGAAAGTGGATACACTGATTGCATCATTTAACAATGAACTCAACCGCATTGCCAACAAAGGGATTGATCAGTCTTATGTTGACAAAGTAAAAAAGGCCTGGATTGAAAAGTATAAGGTAGATGTGAAAACAAATGCTTTCTGGCTCTCTGCATTGCAGGATATTGCGCGGGGTGAAAGGACAGCTGACAGGGTTATCAATGCTGAACAATATTTCAATGCGCTTAGTTTGCAGGATCTAAGTGAAGCAGCTACGCTTGTGAGCAAAGCATCTTCCCGAATTATTGGTGTTCAGATGCCGGAAACAGCCAGTTCAGCCCGGTAGTATCATGGACAAACAGATTAATATCCTGGAACAGCTCGGTTCTTTACAGTCTGTAGAAGAAAATTGCTGGACACTGCTGCATGGCGGAGCTTCCAGTAGGAAATCGGCTATGCACCAGGCTGCAATTGCTACGGCTGTTGACGGTATGGCGCTGATGAGAACCGTTGTTTTGAGGAGGGTTGATATGACAGGGAAAAGGCTCTTTTTGCATACCGACCTGCGAAGTAAAAAGATGAATGATTTTGAACGCGGGGATTCCCTCTCCTGGTTGTTTTATGATCAATCTGTGGCCACCCAAATCAGGTTGAGTGGCAAGGTAATACTCCATCACCAGGATAGCCTGTGCAGGGAGCACTGGGACAAAACCGGACATCACAGCCGCCGGTATTACATGTCAGAAACAGCCCCATCCGTTGCATTTGATGAACCCTTTACGGGACTCAATCCCGCTTTGACATCTTATGCATATACATTGGAAGAGAGTGAAATGGGGCTTGCAAATTTTGTGGTTGTGGAGACTGAAATCAGTTGGATGGAATGGTATTATACGCATCATACCGGTAACAGAAGGGCAGTTTTCCGTTACACGGAAGGGTTTCTTAAGGAGGCTTCCTGGCTCTCCCCCTGATGGAAAACGGGCATATCCCTTTTTTTCACTAACTTTGTGGTATTCATATAGTCTCTCGACAGCCCTGTTAATCTTACGTATCAAAGTTCATCAGGTCATTTTAGGGCAGGTTATATAATGCTGCACTTGCAGCATTCACATTAAAATCGTTACAAATTGTCATTCAAAGCATTGAATCTGATCGAGCCCATTTTAAGGTCGCTCGACACTGAAGGGTATACTATGCCCACACCTATCCAACAACAATCTATTCCGGTAGCCCTTGAAGGAAGGGATTTACTTGGTTGCGCCCAAACAGGTACAGGTAAAACTGCTGCCTTCTCCCTCCCAATACTTCAGCGTCTTTATCTTGCAAAGCAACAAGGTGATTTGCCAAGGGGCATCAGCACACTTATTCTGACGCCAACACGTGAGCTTGCCATCCAGATTGCGGAGAGTGTAGGCGTCTACGGTCGCCACCTCGGCCTTAAGCATCTTGTTATTTTTGGTGGTGTCTCCCAGCATCCACAGACGGCCTCACTCAGGCAGGGCACTGATATTCTTATTGCTACACCAGGCAGGTTGCTTGACCTCATGCAACAGGGTTATATCAGTCTTGCCCATATCAGTATATTTGTTCTGGATGAAGCAGACCGCATGCTGGACATGGGCTTTATCCATGATGTACGCAAGGTAATTGCCAAACTGCCTGCAAAGAGACAAACGCTGTTTTTTTCTGCAACCATGCCTCCGGAAATTGCTTCTCTTGCCGACAATATTCTTAATAAACCGGCAAAAGTAGAAGTTACACCCGTTTCATCCACGGCGCAAACAGTCCGTCAGTCAGTCTACTTTGTAGATAAGGGAGATAAGAAAAACCTGCTTGTTCACATCCTCAAAGATCAGTCAATCACCCGCGTGCTCGTTTTTGCCCGAACCAAACATGGTTCTGATAAGATTGTTAAGGATTTGATTAAACAGGGAATTACAGCAGAGGCTATTCATGGTAATAAATCACAAAATGCAAGGCAACGGGCTCTCAGTAATTTCAAATCTGCCACCACGCGTGCATTGGTGGCTACCGATATTGCTGCAAGAGGTATTGATATCGATGAGCTGACGCATGTTATCAATTATGAGCTTCCTAATGTTCCTGAAACTTATGTTCACAGGATTGGCAGAACCGGTCGCGCTGGTGCCAGTGGAATAGCACTTTCATTTTGTGATCAGGAAGAAAAAGAATACCTCCGGGATATCCATAAACTCATTGGTAACACAATTCCTGTTGAATCTGGTCATCCTTTTGTGATGGATACAGGATCTTACGTTTTCACCCCAAAGCCTTTAGTTAAGTCAAATTTTCAACAAAGCCGGCGGGAAAATTCCAATAACAGTTTCAGAGAGAGAATTGCCCCAAGGCGAATTTCCATTCAGAAGAATCTGACAGAAAGAGTATAGAATAAGTATTTTGCTTAATCACATAAAAAGAGGAAGGGGTATGGAAATACCCCTTCGTTTGTCTAATAACTCTTAACGCTCGCACTGAGCCCGAAGGCCCTATGATTTTTCAATTCTGACATTATTGGATCTAAATCGTTCTGAATATATGGTAACTACACTTTCAATAGTTTGGTTATTGATTATGATAGTTGCATTTTAGTTTTTTGTTGTGGTATTTCTCAAACCTAGTCTTGCTGGAGTGGGTTTGTAATTGGATCTTAGTGGCTTGTTCTTATCGGATATTTGGGGGTTTTCCGTTAGATTGACTGAAACTTGTAAAAAGGAAAAGGATTTGTTAACTTAGCGTTAAGCAAATGTGCTATAAAATTAAACACCAAACAAACTGAATTACTCTATTGTGACATAGAGTATATCTATAACCTCAATATAAGTATTATCTATATTATTAATATCTATATCAGCCTTATATTAGTAGCATGAATATTCAGCAATTGGAATATGTGATTGCATTGGATGATCACAGGCATTTTGTGACAGCCGCGGAAAAATGTCACGTAACGCAGGCTACTTTGAGCATGATGGTTAAAAAGCTCGAAGACGAGCTTGGTGTAAAATTATTTGACAGGAGTAAAAAACCGCTTGTACCTACATCAGTGGGTAAAAGAATCATTTCTCAGGCACGTGTCATCATACAGGAAGCATCCCGAATGGATGAAATTATTGGTTCTGAGCGCGGTGTATTAAAAGGTGAACTTAGGTTGGGTATCATACCAACTTTGGCGCCATATATCCTACCTATGTTTGTTAAGCAGTTTCTGGAGAAATATCCCAGTGTAAAGCTTAAAATAAATGAGATTACTACAGATGAAATAATCTACAGACTTGAACAGGGTGACTTGGATGCGGGTTTGATGGCTATTCCACTGGGCAAAAAAGGATTGATGGAACATCACCTTTTCAATGAGGAGTTTGTGGTTTATGCATCAGACAACCAGAAATTGCTTGAGAAAAATTTTGTTTTGCCGGCAGACATTGACCACAATCAACTCTGGTTGCTGGAAGAAGGTCATTGTATGCGTACACAGGTAGTGAACCTTTGTGAATTGAAAGAACGGGAAAGGGATATCCATCAGCTGGAATTTGAAGCAGGAAGCCTTAAAACACTCAAGAAAGTTATTGATGTAATGGATGGTATGACCGTACTCCCGATGCTGGCTGTAAAAGAAATGCGGGAGGAAATGCGTAAAAATATCCGTTATTTCTCAGCTCCTGCTCCGGTAAGGGAAATCGGACTTGTGACCTACCGTTATTATGTCAAAGAAGCCCTAGTTGAGGCATTAAAGGAAGTTATTCTGAATAACCTCCCGCTGGAAATCCCCAAGGATTCACCGGGTGCTCCCCCGATGGTCATGAGACCTTAACTACGAATTAACTTATTTTTAAATCCGGATTGGATAATTTTGCGCACCGGTAACAGGCTTTGAACAAAGGTTCTGAAAACTTGTTGTCGATCTATTGTTGTAGTTCTAAATTTCCAGTATGGCAGGTAATGACTTGGAGGTTTCCCTTGGGAAATCTATCAGAAAATTTTTTGAAGTAATCAGGCTTGAAAAAAAGGAGGTATCGGCCATTTATTTCTTCGCCATACTGAGTGGACTCATTCAGTTATCCCTTCCGCTGGGTATACAGGCAATCATAAATTTTGCTCAGGTTGCAGCAGGCCAAAGCAAGCTTCCTGCTTCAATGTGGCTGTTGATTTTCATGGTAGTTCTTGGTGTGCTCTCTTCTGGTGTGCTTCAGGTAAGTCAGATGCGTGTAGTTGAAAAAATACAGCAACGTCTCTTCACACGGTATGCCTTTGAATTCACCTATATTATACCCAAACTAAAATCATTCTATACAGATCAATACCACCTTCCGGAACTTGTAAACCGCTTCTTTGATACAGTTTCGCTCCAAAAAGCACTTTCTAAGTTGTTGATTGATATCCCGCTTGCTGTTATTCAGATTTTATTCGGACTCATTCTCCTATCTTTTTATAATCCCGTTTTCATCATTCTGGGTCTTTTAATGTTAACCGTGCTCTATGCGGTGTTGTATTACACCTCAAAACCCGGATTCTCAGCATCACTGAGGGAAAGTAATTACAAATACAATGTTGCAGGGTGGCTTGAAGAAATCGCAAGAACATTCAAAACATTCAAGGTGGCAGGAAACAACAGCTTTCACCTGAAGAAAACAGATCAGATGCTTGAAGGGTATCTTAAGGCAAGAACAGAGCACTTCCTTGTACTCAAATTTCAGTATTGGTCGCTTATCCTTTTTAAATTACTGATTACAGCTGCCATGCTGATTATCGGTGCATTCCTGCTGATGGATCAGCAACTTAACCTGGGTCAGTTCATTGCTGCCGAAATAGTGATCCTTACAGTGCTGGCAGCCGTTGAAAAACTTATCCTAAGTCTCGATAAAGGTTATGACCTGCTTACAAGCCTGGATAAATTAACAAAGGTTACTGAAAAGGAGATTGAATCCGGTGGCTCGTTGGAATTTAATTCCAATGGAATGGGTGTTGCCCTGCAATTTGAAAACCTGTCTTTTAGTTTTGATGGTCATAAGCAGGTATTGAATAATATTAATCTTGATGTGTTGCCCGCAAAGAAAATATGTGTCATGGGCGAAGCTTCTTCTGGCAAATCAACTTTGCTGGAACTGGCTACGGGTATATATCAACATCAGGAAGGAGCTTTGCTTATAAATGGTATTCCCATCGGTAATTATATGCCGGAATCTTACAGGAAGCATATAGGTGTATTTTACCATGATCAGGATGTCTTTCTTGGAACTTTGATGGAGAATATTACAATGGGAGATCCCGGCATAACTGTTCAGAAGTTATTGCCACTTGTTGAGGTGCTTGGATTGAAGTCGTTCTTAAATACCCTGCCAGCAGGTTTTGATACGGTGTTGAAACCCACGGGTAAAGGACTTTCCAGTATCGTAGCTAAAAAAATTCTTTTGTTAAGGGCTTTTGCTGGGAGTCCGGATTTACTAATCCTGGATGAACCTTTCGAGATGGCTGGGGGTCAGCATTGCCATAATATCGCTGATTACCTTATTGGGTTATCTCACACAACCGTACTAGTGGCTTCAGGAGACATTGCTTTTGCAGAAAAATGTGATGTGGTAGTGATCATGGAAAATGGGAAGATTAAAAAAAGCGGACCTGCCAAACTAATATTACAACAGGAGGGAAAGATCTGATATGAAAAATGTAATCCGAACAATTCAAAGGGAAACAGGTTTCGACCCGCAGGCACCTGAACTTATTTACAGGGCACAGCGTGATAGCAGGGTTAAGTATTGGTTTTACAGCATTCTCATCTCTTTGGCAGTCTTGATGTTCCTGCCGTGGACACAAAATATCAATGCATCAGGAACTGTAACCACCCTTTTTCAAGATCAGCGTCCGCAAGAGCTGAACACCATCATACCAGGTAGAATCATAAAATGGTGGGTTAAGGAAGGAGATATGGTTAAAAAAGGTGATACCATTGTTCAGCTGGCAGATGTAAAGGATGATTACCTCGATCCCAATTTGGTGGAGCGTACGGAGGAACAATTAAAATCCAAACAGCTAAAAATTGATTTTTACCAGCAAAAAATACAAGCAACACTGAGTCAGGTCATTGCCCTGGAGCAATCGAGGAATTTTAAAATTGCTGCAATGGAAAATAAATTGGAGCAGTTAAAGCGGAAAGTATTAAGTGACAGTGCTGAATTGGTTGCTGCAGATATTGATCTCGGTATTGCTACATTGCAATTCAGCAGGGCCAAACAAATGTTTTCAGATGGTATCATAGCACTCACAGAACTGGAAAGAAGAACTGCGCAATTCAATAAAATGCAGGCTTTAGCTACAGAAAAGCAACAAAAATTAATGAATACACGTCAAGATCTGTCTATCACCCGAATAGAAATGCTGGGTGTGCGGCAGGATGCTGATGACAAGATATTTAAAGCCAGAAGCGAAATAGCAGGTGCACAAAGCGAGGTGGCATCAACCGGTGGTGATTTGGCTAAAAACACAAATCAACTGGCTAATTATGTTATCAGGGGAAGCCAGCGCTGGCTTATAGCTCCGCAGGATGGCCAGCTGAACAACGCCCGAAAGCAGGGTCTGAATGAAATGGTCAAAGAGGGTGAAACAATCGCTGAAATTGTACCAACGCAAACAGACCTCGCAGTAGAGTTGTTTGTCGCTCCGCAAGACCTCGTTCTGATCAACAAAGGCCAGGAAGTTCGTCTCATTTTCGACGGCTTTCCTGCAATAGTCTTTTCGGGATGGCCTGCTGCAAGCTATGGTACATTTTTAGGTGAGGTCATCGCCGTTGAAACAAATGTAAATATCAATGGTAAATTCAGAATTCTGGTAGTACCAGGTAAGAGAGAAAAGGCATGGCCTGTTAATGTGAGATTCGGAGCTGGTGTAAAGGGTTTTGCTTTACTGAAAAATGTGAGCATTTGGTATGAATTATGGCGGCAGGTAAACGGATTCCCTCCGGAATATTATAAGCCTATTACAGGTGAAAAAGACAAAAAGAAATGACATGCGGTACCTGATATTTGCGTTGCTTTCAATTTGTTGTAGTGTGGAAGCCCAGGATAAGTATCTGACGCTGGATGCCACGCTGAATATTATCAGAAAATACCATCCTATAGTGAAACAGGCTTCGCTTGATGTTGAACAGGCAAAAGCGGCACTGACTTCCTCAAGAGGAATGTTTGACCCAGCTTTGTATTACGAGGCAGACAGAAAGACATTCGACGGTTCAAATTATTTTAACTACACCAATCCATCGCTCAAAATACCTACCTGGTATGGTATAGATATAAAAGCCGGACTGGAAAATAACCTAGGTTCCCGGGTAGATCCAACTATGACGATCGGGAAAAGTACCTACCTGGGCGTATCTATTCCGGTGCTTAAGGGGCTTTTATTCGACAAGCGAAGGGCAGCAGTTCAGCAGGGTAAAATATTCATCCGGATGAGTGTCCAGGAACAGCGTCAGACTATCAATGACCTCCTGCAGGATGCCGGTGAGGCATACTGGAAGTGGACTGTATCCTATCAGGTCAATCAGGTATTGGTCAGGGCAATCCAGGTTAATGAAAATCGAGTTGATTTCGTGCGGAAAGCATGGCAGTCTGGTGATCGTGCAGCACTGGATACGGTTGAGGCATTTGCGCAATTGCAATCCATTCAGGTTATGGAGCGTCAATCCTGGCTTGACTTGCAAAAGGCTAGGCTCATGTTGAGTAACTTTATGTGGACGGATGAAGCAAAACCTTATGAACTTGCAGAAGAAATTCTGCCAGACACATCCTGGATGATTGTGCCGGTTAATACTTACCCTGTTCCTGTCCTGGATCAAACATTACTTATTGCCATGGAAGAGCATCCCAAATTGCGCACTACTTCCCTTAAGTCGGATATTCTGGAAATTGACAGACGCAGTAAATTTCAGAATCTGCTGCCCAAGTTAGACATGTCCTATAATTTTTTGAATAAAGGGTATGGCCTGAGTAAAACCTTCGCTTCTCCTTTGTTTGAAAATAACTTTAAATATGGGGTGCAATTCGGACTTCCCCTTTTTCAACGCGAAGCAAGAGGTGAGTACCGCATGGCCAAAATAAAAATTCAGTCCAATCAGCTTACATTTGATCAGGCCAGACTGGAAATAGGTAACAAGGTTCGGGCAGCTTTCAATGAAGTGATTGCCATGCAACAGCAGGTTAACTTTATGCAGCAAAACCTTAAAAACCAGCAAACGTTGCTCAGAGCTGAAGAAATTAAATTAAAGCTGGGTGAAAGCAGCCTCTTTCTGGTCAACTCAAGGGAAAATAAATTACTGGAAACAGAACAGAAATATGCGGAATTGAGGTCGAAATTCTTCAACAGCCTCATATCCATGCAAGCAGCAGCAGGTGCACTCAGATAGGCATACCTGACGCAGGTGCTTTTGCTTATTTAATGTTCATCACCACGTGTTTGATTTTTTTCCGCTTCCAGGTATAGGTGATGTGGACTAATCCGTCTGCTGTTTGAATAACATATGGATAAGAAAACTCCATTTTAGGTTCGTTTTCCAGCACTGCCAAAGGTTCCCAGTTTTTACCATCATTTGATATAGCCACATTGAGCGGAGACCTTCCGCCCCATCCTTCTTTAACAGATTCCGGGGGCTTGACATTGTTATAGACCAGCAGGTGTCTGCCATCTTTAAGCGTAATGGCATCAATGCCGGAATTGTTATTTGGCATCTCAGTCTGCTTCAAAAGATCCCAAGTGCGTCCGTTATCGTAGCTCCATGTTTCGTTGATGGTTCTGTTCTGACTGCGGGTCAGGGCCTGCAGCGTTTTGTTATCGTGTCTCAGCACAGCAGGCTGTATTCCGCTGATAGGCTTTGCGTCATTGAGATCCGGACCTTTTGTCCAGGTGCGGCCATTGTCAGTAGTAAATTCAAAATGTACTTTCCATCCGTCTCTTTCAGTGCTGGATGGACAAATCAGTAACCCATCTGCGAGATAAGGCTGATTGCGGATTGGTCCGAGTATACCATCAGGCAATTTTTCCGCTGCTCCCCAGGTCAGTCCATTGTCTTTTGAACGTTTCATCCACCCGGTCCAGTCAACTACACGCGGACCAATTTTGTAAAACAAAAGCAGCTCTCCATCCGGAGCCAGGAATAAAACAGGATTGTAGCAGGCATATCTTGTGTCAGCATTGATGAAACCATCGGCTGCCATTACGGGTGCAGTCCATTTTCTATCTGTAAATCTGCTGGTATAAATATTGACATCTTTATGTCCCTCTCTCGTTCCTCCAAACCAGGCAGCAACGAGTCCTGCGGGTGTTTCAACAATTGTTGAGGCATGACACTCCGGAAAAGGGGCAGTTTCGTAGATAAACTGATCAGCAACGATGCCCTTTCTGTCTGTATCAGTCATTCCTTCTCTCTTTACCTGTGCCAAAGTAATCAGGTGAAGACTGGTTGTAATGAGTAAAAGCAGTTTTTTCATACCTGAATATACAAAATCAGCGTTGAATCACAAAAGTCAGATGTTGATAATTAGCACAGGAATACGCAAGGCATGTCTGACTTCATCAACAGTTTGTCCGTAAACCATGTCACGTATGCCTTTATGTCCATGTGCACCAATAACCAGCAGGTCAGCCCGGTTTTGCCTGACGAGCCGCACAATTTCCCTTACGCGGTTATTGTAACCCAGCATGCCTTCTGCGGCGTAACCCTTTTCACGTAATTCAGCTACAAATTTTTCCATCCGCTCCTTGTCATTACGGGTTTCCATATCATCTGCAGCATCACCCAGAAAACGTGTAGCCGGACTCTCAACAACGTGTATCAGGAGGTAATGGCTGTCTTTTGTACCTTGTCCGAGTGCATGTCCTATCAACTTATGATCGTTTTTACTGAAGTCCAGTGCCACTGCAATTTTCTGGGCAGCCATCTTTTCACGCAAGGGAATAACCACATGCTGAAGTTTCTCAGGAAGGGGATGAACACTGATTTCTTCTTCTGAGGTAACCTTTACAAACAAAGGATAGAAAATTGCCATAAGCAACAGGGTAATGTATGCCAGTGCAGCGGCAATAATCAATGCCTTGGCCCAAATGGAATCTGAGTTTTCGAAAAATACAGAGGCCTGCTCATAAACCATCCGCAGGTTAAGGTATACCAAAACCAGCGTGATAAGTGACGCAAGGACAATGACCCAGGGTTTGATGGTAAAAACGCCCATTGTTTTCCTGTCGCTTGTAAAATGAATCAGGGGTATGATGGCAAAGCCAAGTTGCATGCTCAGGACAACCTGACTGAATACCAGGAGGCTGTCAATATTGTTTTCTCCATTAACGAGGATAACAATTACTGCTGGAACAATTGCAATAAGTCTTGTCATAAGCCTCCTTACCCAGGGTGTTATTCTGAGCTGAAGGTATCCTTCCATAACGATTTG
>CANHUF010000053.1 GCA_947463715.1 Sphingobacteriales bacterium | reverse complement strand
TATGTAAAAAAGCCAGACAATTTGCTTTGTCTGGCTTTACTTGGTTTAAATAAAATACTAATTGATGAGTAGGCTGCTGTCTTTCTTTTCTAATAGTGACGCTCCCATAAGGAATTCATCGACCTTACGGGCACATTCACGTCCTTCACTGATGGCCCAGACCACGAGTGACTGACCTCTCCGCATATCTCCGCAAGTGAAAATTTTGGATATGCTTGTCCGAAATTCTTTCTCTGTTGCTTTGACATTGCCTCTTTCATCCAGTTCAACATCCAATTCTTCAAGCATGCCGGTCTGCTGGGGTGAAACAAAGCCCATAGCAAGTAAAACAAGTTCACATGGTATGATTTTTTCTGTACCGGGTCTTTCCATAAACTTTCCCGGTTTGTTGTCTTCAAATTTCCATTCCAGTTCAACTGTTTTTAGTGCAGTCAACTCACCTTTGTCATTACCCATAAATTCCTTTGTAGCAATAGCCCATTGCCTTTCACATCCTTCTTCATGAGAAGATGTGGTCTTGAGAATCATCGGATAAGTTGGCCATGGCATCTGCATATTTCTGCTTTCCGGAGGCTTGGGCATCAGTTCAAACTGTGTAACATGAAGTGCTTCCTGTCTGTTTGAGGTACCCACACAATCACTTCCTGTATCACCTCCGCCAATTACAACCACATTTTTACCCCTTGCACTAATCAATTCAGGTGCAATATTACTTTCAAGTTTTTGGTTTGCAAGTGGATCACTACCCGCTACAAGCTTATTTTGTTGCTTTAGAAATTCCATGGCATAATGAACGCCTTTGAAGTCCCTGCCCGGAATATTCAAATCCCGCGGAACAGTTGAACCTCCAGCCATCACAAGTGCATTGTATTCCCTCAAAAGGTCGTTGATGCTTACATTTACGCCTACATTTGCATTGCATCTGAATACAATACCTTCTTCTTCCATCAAACTTATCCTTCTGTCAATAACCGTTTTTTCTAACTTGAAGTCTGGAATACCATACCGGAGTAAGCCTCCTGGTTTCTCGTCACGCTCAAAAACTGTTACAGAATGCCCTGCCTGATTTAACTGGGCAGCTGCAGCCAGTCCGGCTGGACCACTTCCAATAACTGCAATGCGTTTACCGGTTCTCAAAACGGGTATACGGGGTTTGACATACCCTTTTTCAAATGCAATTTCTATGATATGTTTTTCTATCTCTTCAATGTTAACAGGAGGCTGGTTTATTCCCAACACACAGGAGCTTTCACAGGGGGCTGGACAAATCCTGCCTGTAAATTCAGGAAAATTGTTGGTTGAAGTAAGAATTTCATAGGCTTCTTCCCAGCTTTCCTTGTAAACTGCATCATTGAATTCCGGGATTATATTCCCAAGCGGACACCCATGGTGGCAAAATGGTACTCCACAATTCATACACCTTGCCGCCTGTTTATTTAGCTCCTGAGCGTCAAAAGGCTTTACAAATTCCTTATAGTTGGCAACGCGTTCTTTGACGTCAATTTTTGTTGGACTTACCCTATTGAATTCTAAAAATCCTGTTGGTTTTCCCATAATCAAATTATTTAATGGTCACGTTGGTAGCAGACTTTTGGTTCAGCATGACTTTTTTATAGTCTCGGGGATATACCTTGATGAAATTGGCACGTTGATTTTCTAAATCGCCCAGGATAAATCTGGCTACCGTACTGCCTGTAGTTTTTTCGTGCTCTGATAATAAATCCGATAATAATATCACATCCTCATCATCCAATGGATCAAGGTCTACCATTTCTGTATTGCAGTTTGACTCAAAAGCTCCATGCAGGTCATACACATAGGCAATGCCTCCACTCATACCCGCTGCAAAATTCCGACCGGTACTTCCGAGCACTACAACAGTACCTCCGGTCATGTATTCGCAGCCGTGGTCTCCAAGCCCTTCTACAACTGCAGTGGCACCTGAGTTTCTTACAGCAAATCTTTCACCGGCCTTGCCTCTGATAAATGCTTTTCCGGAAGTGGCGCCATAAAAAGCGACATTACCAATCAGGATATTATGTTCAGGTACATAAGATGAATCTCTGTCTGGGTAAACAATCATCTCAGCACCACTCAGGCCTTTACCAAAATAGTCATTGGCATCACCCTCCAATTCAAGCAGAACACCCCGGGTATTGAATGCCCCGAAACTTTGTCCTGCAGTACCCCTGAATTTCAAGTGGACAGTACCTGTTGGAAGTCCTTTGGCACCATGGCGTTTTGTTATTTCATTGCTTAACATGGTACCGGTTGTCCGGTCAGTATTCTTGATGTTCCTTTCAATCACTACATTTTTCAGTTCTTCCAGAGCAGGTTTTGCTTCCTCGATGATCTGCCAATCCAGCACTCCTGCAATCCCATGATCCTGTTCTTCCTGTTTGAATAAGCCGGTATATGCATCTGCCGGTTCTTTGTATAAAACAGGTGAAAGGTCAAGTTTACCCGATTTCCAGTGATTCACATTATCCCTGATGCGCAATGCATCAGCCTGACCTACCATTTCTTCTATAGTTCGATAGCCCATGGATGCCATGATTTCACGTAATTCCATGGTCAGGAACTTGATAAAATTGACAACATATTCTGCTGCACCATTGAATCTCTTCCTCAATTCAGGGTCTTGTGTTGCAACGCCAACGGGGCAGGTATTCAAATGACATTTCCGCATGAGAATACAACCTTCCACAACAAGTGCTGCAGTCGCCACTCCCCATTCCTCTGCTCCAAGCAGGGTGGCAATGGCAATATCTCTTCCGGTTTTTAATTGTCCATCTGTTTGTACAACAACCCGGCTTCTGAGCTTATTCTTTACAAGGGTCTGATGTGCTTCTGCAAGTCCGAGCTCCCAGGGCAATCCTGCATGCCTGATAGAACTCATCGGGGATGCACCGGTTCCGCCATCATGACCTGAAATAAGCACAACATCAGCTTTTGCTTTTGCAACGCCGGCTGCAATAGTGCCAACTCCGGCTTTAGAAACCAGCTTGACACTGATTCTGGCTTTCCTGTTGGCATTCTTCAAATCAAAAATCAGTTGTGCTAGATCCTCTATTGAATAAATGTCGTGATGGGGAGGAGGGGAAATCAAACCTACACCGGGTGTGGAATGTCTTACTTTCCCAATCCATTCATCTACTTTATGTCCAGGTAATTGACCTCCTTCACCTGGTTTCGCGCCTTGCGCCATTTTAATCTGCAATTCATCGGCTTCAGTAAGGTACTGACTGGTTACGCCAAACCTGGCTGATGCCACCTGCTTGATGGATGAGCGCATGGAATCACCATTGGGTAAAGGTTCATACCTGATTTCATCTTCTCCTCCTTCGCCTGTGTTGCTTTTGGCACCTAACCTGTTCATGGCAATAGCCAGCGTTGTGTGGGCTTCCCATGAGATGGATCCAAAAGACATGGCTCCGGTAGCAAATCTTTTATAAATTGATTCTTCAGATTCTACTTCATCAATGGAGATTGCTGACCTGAGTGGTTTGAAATCAAACATGCTCCTGAGTGTGCAGGCCTTCTCACCCTGATCATTTACTAGCTTAGAGTATTTTTTGAAAACACCATAATCCCCTGTTCGGGTTGAATGTTGCAGCAGGTGAATGGTTTGTGGATTGAATAAATGAAATTCACCTTTTCTTTTCCACTGGTAAACACCACCAACCGGTAACCTGTCTACCGGAATACTTTTTCTGCTGAAACCAAGATTATGTTTAGCAAGGGCTTCCCTGGCTATTTCATCAAGTCCCATGCCTTCAATTCTGGATACAGCACCTGTAAAATATTTGTCTACAACTTCTTTGTTTAAGCCGATAATCTCGAAAATTTGAGCGCCCTGATAGGATTGTAATGTAGAAATGCCCATTTTGGAAAAGACCTTTAGCAATCCCTCATTAACAGCTTTGATATAATTCTTTTTGAGCTTTTCAGGGTCAAGTTCAGTGTCAATCTTACCGGTTAGGCGCATATCCCTGATTGATGATAATGCGAGGTAAGGATTTATGGCAGTTGCGCCAAAGCCAAGCAGGCAGGCAAAATGATGAACTTCAAATACGTCTCCTGCCTCCACAATAATGCCCACTTTCCCTCTGAATCCCTTTCTGATCAGGTGATGGTGGATAGCTGCTGTGGAAAGCAGAGAGGGGATAGGAGCGTGGTCTGAATCAATAGCCCTGTCTTGCAGGATAAGCACCTCAAAACCATCCTCGGCTGCATCAACGGCATACCTGCATATCCTGTCCAGTGCCTTTTTTAATGAACCTGGCTTACCATCTGCCCTGAAGTAACATTGCAGTGTTTTCGCCTGAAAAATACCCGTATCTATACTCCTGATTTTCTCGAGGTCTTTATTGGTAAGTACAGGATGTTTCAGTGCAACAGTATGACAGCTGAGTGGGTCTTCATTCAGCATATTGCCGTTGTTCCCAACAAAAGTTGCCAAAGACATGACGAGTCTTTCTCGTATTGGGTCAATGGGCGGATTGGTTACCTGTGCAAAAAGTTGCTTAAAATAACTGCTCAGATGCTGAGGTTGATCACTCAGTATCGCAAGAGGAATATCTGTTCCCATAGACCCAATGGGTTCCTTTCCGTCAACTGCCATAGGGGCGATGATGGATTCGAGATCTTCAGAAGAATAACCAAATGCTTTCTGGTATTTAAATACCTGATCATGCTCCAGGTGTGTGAACATCACCCTGGGTTCAGGTAATTCATTGAGCCTTATCTTGTATTTATTCAGCCAATCACTGTATGGTTGCTGGCTGCATATTTTGCCTTTCAGTTCATCATCACTGATGATACGGCCCTCTTCCATGTCCACAACAAACATCTTGCCTGGCTGAAGCCTGCCTTTTTCAATGATCAGTGCTGGATCTACAGGAAGGGCACCGGTTTCTGATGCCATGATTACCCTGTCATCTGATGTAACACAATATCTGGATGGCCTGAGTCCGTTTCTGTCTAATGTTGCGCCAATCATCGTTCCATCTGTGAACGAAATAGATGCTGGTCCGTCCCAGGGCTCCATTATCGAGGCATGGTATTCATAAAATGCTTTCTTAACCGGGTCCATGCTTTCATTGCCATCCCAGGCTTCAGGGATCAGCATCATCATCACATGGGGTAATGAGCGTCCGGTCATAGTCAGCAATTCAATCATATTATCCAGACTAGCTGAATCACTCTGGCTTCCGGAAATAACAGGCAGAATCATATCCATTTCTTCTTTGGTGAAGTAAGGAGATGTAAAGCCTTTTTCATTGGTTTTTATCCAGTTGAGGTTTCCCTGAAGTGTATTGATTTCACCATTATGGGCAATATACCTGAATGGCTGAGCCAGTTTCCAGGAAGGGAATGTATTGGTGGCAAACCTGGAATGCACCAATCCGAGAGCTGATACAAGTTTCTTATTGCTCAGATCGGGAAAATAGGATCTCACCTGGTGGCTGGTAAGCTGTCCCTTATAAACAATTATCTTGTAGGATAAAGAGGCTATATAAAAACCAATAGGGTCTTTTTTTGCTGAGTTGTTGATGAGGTGACTGGCATAGTTGCGCAAAACAAAAAGCTTTCTTTCAAAAGCCATTGGATCGGTGATATGGTCTGGACATGCGATGAACACCTGCTCCATTTCCGGTTCAACTGATCTTGCCGTATTTCCAATCCCTTCAGGATTAACCGGTACCTTTCGCCATGCAAGTATGTCGAGTCCGAGTTCTTCAGCACACCTTACAAAAATATCCCTTGATTCTTCCCTGAGCCTGACTTCTTTTGGAAAAAAAACAGATCCTACACCATACCTGCCATAGGCCGGCAGATGAACACCTAACTTCAGACATTCATCAAAAAAGAAGGCATGGGGAGTTTGAATGAGTATTCCAGCTCCGTCTCCGGTATTGCTTTCACATCCACAGGCTCCCCTGTGTTCCATATTCTCAAGGATGGTAAGTGCATCCGATACTACCTGGTGGTTTTTATTGCCTTTAATATTTGCAACAAATCCGATGCCACAGGCATCTCTTTCAAATTCTGCACGGTAAAGTCCCCGATTTCTTGCCATAAGAAAACAGTTTTTTTAAAAAAATCTAATAATAACGCACTTGAAATGAAAAATATTCAAATAAGGGGCAAGCTGTCAGTTGAATTTACGACAATACAATCATTTTTTAAAAAAAAAGTAAATAAAAACTCAAAAAATAATCAAATTTTTATTCCTGGTAACTGCTTACGGGTTCACAGGTGCAAATAAGATTTCTATCTCCAAAAGTGTTATTTACTCTTCCGATTGTAGGCCAGAATTTGTTGTTATTCAGGTATGCAATAGGAAAAGCTGCACTTTCTCTTGAATATGGTCTGTCCCAATCTGATCTGCAAATAACTGACTGTGTATGTGGTGCCCTTTTAAGCGCATTGTTTTTCCGGTCAGCTATTCCTTCTTCAACTTCCCTTATTTCCTGTCTGATAGATAACATGGCATCACAAAACCTATCTAATTCTCCTTTGTCCTCACTTTCAGTGGGTTCTATCATGATGGTACCAGGCACGGGGAAGCTCATGGTTGGTGCATGAAATCCATAATCCATCAGGCGTTTGGCAAGATCTTCTGCTTCTATATCTGCATTTTTTTTGAATGGCCTCAGGTCTACAATAAATTCATGGGCACAGGTTCCGTTTGTTCCGAGGTAGAGAATGTCAAACTGATCCATAAGCCTCGCTTTCATGTAGTTGGCATTCAAAATAGCATAGGCGGTGGCATCCTTTAACCCACTTGCTCCCAGCATCCTGATATAGCCGTAACTGATGAGCAGAATGCTGGCACTGCCAAATGGTGCAGCACTCACTGCAGTATTTCCTTTTGTAAGGTCCTGGTGCCCATTCTCAAAGGTTGAGTGTCCAGGTAAAAATGGTGCGAGGTGTGCTTTTACACAAATCGGACCCATACCCGGACCCCCCCCGCCGTGTGGGATGGCAAAAGTCTTGTGCAGGTTAAGGTGACAAACATCTGCTCCAATCAAACCAGGAGCGGTAAGTCCAACCTGGGCATTCATATTCGCTCCATCCATATAAACCTGTCCTCCGTGCTCATGAATAATAGCAGTAATTTCCTTCACTGTTTCTTCATAAACACCGTATGTACTCGGGTAAGTAATCATGATTCCGGAGAGGTTATCACTGTGCTGGATAGCTTTTTGCCTGAGGTCTTCCAGATCAATGTATCCGTTTTCCAGCGCCTTAACAACCACTACTTTCATCCCCGCCATTACTGCTGATGCGGGATTGGTACCATGTGCTGAAATTGGAATCAGCATGACATTTCTCTGGTGATCGCCTCTGGAAAGGTGATAGCCTCTAATAGCCAATAATCCTGCATACTCACCCTGTGCACCACTGTTTGGCTGCAAACTGCAGGCATCAAATCCGGTAATTTCACACAAGTATTTTGAAAGTTCATTCAAAACATATGCATATCCCGCCGTCTGGCTTGCAGGTGCAAATGGATGAATCTGGCTCCAGCATGACCAGCTCAATGGCATCATTTCAGATGCTGCATTCAGTTTCATGGTACAACTTCCCAGCGAAATCATGGAAGTATTGAGTGATAAATCCTTGTTCTCAAGGAATTTTATATAGCGCATCATCTTGCTTTCGCTGTGATAGCTGTTGAATACGGGATGAAGCAAAAAGGATGAAACCCTTTCAAGATCTTGGGGGATACTTCTTACTGTTGCTTCATCTTCAAACGAGAACTGAACAGAACTGTTATCATTAAAACATTCCAGCAGTTTAATGAGTGAAGCTGAATTGGTTGTTTCATCAAAGCTGATACCAACCTGATTAGCACTGATTAACCTTAAATTAATCCCCTTTTCTGCAATCTTTTCAACAAAGGCCTTTGCATCAGTTATTTCAACTACAATGGTATCAAAAAAATGAGGTGCGGTCAATTTGTATCCCAGATCAGCCAGGCTTTTTGCAGCGGCATTGGCGTATTGTGCTGTTCTGGTAGCAATTTTTTTAAGTCCGTCCGGGCCATGATAAACAGCATACATGGCTGCCATGTTGGCTAAAAGAGCCTGAGCAGTGCAAATATTTGAGGTGGCTTTCTCTCTTTTGATATGTTGTTCCCGGGTCTGCAATGCCATGCGAAGGGCTCTGTTGCCGTCTGCATCAATGCTAATGCCAATGATCCGGCCTGGTAAATTGCGTTTAAACTCATCTTTTGCCGCAAAAAAGGCTGCGTGCGGTCCACCATAACCCATTGGTACACCAAAACGTTGCGCAGAACCACATGCTACATCTGCACCTAATTCTCCAGGAGAAGTGATCAATGTTAAAGCCAGCAGATCGGTTGTCATCACTACGTACGCACCTACCTGATGGACTTTTTCAATAAATTCCTTTGGATTTTCAAGCGCTCCCAGGTTATTAGGGTATTGAATCAGTGCTCCAAAATAGCTGTTGTCCAATTCAGCATTGGCAGCATCTCCGGAAACTATTTCAATCCCAATTGGTAATGCCCGGGTTATCAGCAAGTCAAGGGTTTGCGGAAAACATTGATTGTCTACAAAAAATCTGGGGCGCTCAATATGATCCTGCTTGTTTAAAGCATTGAAAAACATGGTCATCGCTTCAGCTGCTGCAGTAGCCTCATCGAGTAAGGAAGCATTGGCAATGGGTAAACCGGTCAGGTCGGTTACCATGGTTTGAAAGTTTAGCAGACTTTCAAGTCTTCCCTGTGCAATTTCAGCCTGATAAGGTGTGTATTGGGTGTACCAACCTGGGTTTTCAAAAATATTTCTGAGGATAACACTTGGCGTATAAGTGCCATAGTAGCCCTGCCCAATGAAGTTGTTAACAACCTGGTTCATGGCTCCGATTTCCCTGATGTGATCCAGGTAGGCGGCTTCAGACATTGCAGAAGGTATAGCCAGGGAATCATGATTACGGATATTAGATGGAACGGTTTTGTCTATCAGCGCATCCAGACTTTTTTCACCAATTACCTTAAGCATTTCAGCTTCTTCATGTGCAGTTGGACCGATATGTCTTCCTCTGAACTCGTTTTCCTGTTGTGATAAAAGTTGCATGTATTTCTTATTAAATTGAGTGCTTATAATATTAAGATTTGCAAAGTTAATCACAAGGTGGCAGCATTTTATGTCTTTGTACATCAAAATGACTGAATGTGGATTAAATGGTGAAACAATGCCGTATTTTAAGCCAAGTGCTTAATTTTGATACATGGATGAGGAGCTACTTAAAAACTGGGAAAAGCGATCTCTGGAAAGGGGCAAGATTTACAAGACTTATCTGAGCAAGGTTAATGTGAAGAAAGCTATACCCAAATTGCCGCAGTTGCACGACCTCGCGTTTGAAAAAGTTGATTGCCTCTCCTGCGGAAACTGTTGTAAAGGCTATTCTCCAAGGTTTAAAACCCCGGATATTAAAAGGATCAGTAAGTTTATGGGGCTTCGTGAGGGGAGTTTCATTGATAAATACCTCAAAATCGATTCAGATGGAGATTATGTTTTACAGCAAACGCCCTGTCCCTTTCTCGGCTCTGATAACTATTGTGCTATCTATACTGAACGGCCATCAGATTGCCGGAGATTTCCATATACCGATGAGGATGTTTTTGTAAAAAGGACAGCCATCACATTAAAAAATGTAAGTTTTTGTCCTGCTGCCTATTTTGTTATTGAGAAAATGATGGAATCAAATCCCTGATCAGTAGGTTATTTTTTTTACAAGTGGGGCTTTGATCCAGGTATAAAGTACCACACCAAGTGTCATAGTACCCCCAAAAACTACAGCTGGAACCACACCCATCAATCTGGCTGCAAATCCACTTTCAAAAGCACCCAATTCATTGGAGGAAATGATGAATATGCTGTTTAACGCAGACACGCGTCCTTTCATTTCATCGGGCGTTTTCAACTGTAGTACAGAAGATCTGATAATAATACTGATGCCATCAAGTAAGCCGGATAGCAAAAGAGCAGCAAAGGAAATCCAGAAGTATTCAGATAAGCCAAAAATAATCATCATGGCACCAAAACCTCCAACGCACAATAACATGGTTTTGCCCTGGTTTTTTCTCATGGGTATGAAATTGATAACAAGCATAACCAGGATAGCTCCTATTCCCGGTGCAGCTCTTAAAATGCCCAGTCCTTCTGGCCCGGTTTTCAGAATAACATCTGAGAAATAGGGGAGGAGGGCCGTTGCACCTCCAAAGAATACCGCAAAAAGGTCAAGGGAAATTACGCCTAGAATTTCCTTTGTTTTCCAAACAAAACGGAAACCCTCCCTGATACTTTTTAACATGGTTTCCTTTTTAACAATAGCTGTTGGTGGTTTGGAAGGGATGCCAAATAAAGTCAAAACAGCAACAATCATCATTGTTACCATCACAATAAATGAGGTGGTGATACCCCAGATCCCAAACATGATTCCCCCAATGGCCGGTCCGCCTACACCTGCAATCTGCCAGGAGCTGCTGTGCCAGTTAACTGCATTGGGAATCTTTTTTTTGGGCACGAGCATGCTTACCAGTGCAAAAGATGTTGGTCCGCTGAAAGCCCTTGCTATTCCTGTACAAAAGGCTATGGCGTAAATGGCAAAAAGGATATGCTGCTTGGGAAAGCGTGCGGCAGTCCAGCTGCTGGTTATAACTGTAAACAGTATGGTGAGCAATAAATTGGCTGCTATACTCAGGTGTAACAATTTTTTTTTATCGCTCCGGTCTATGATATAACCTGAATAAATAGCCATTATAACAGCAGGAATAAATTCCACCAATCCAATTAGTCCTATGCTAAATGGGTCTTTCGTCATTTCAAAGACCTGCCAGCTAATC
>CANHUF010000052.1 GCA_947463715.1 Sphingobacteriales bacterium | reverse complement strand
GCTGCCATGGGGATAATTGACCTTGGGCTTCATATCCCCCATATCAGGTTTGAACTTCACTACGCCAGTAATGAAAACTTTACGGGTAAAAGAATGTACCCTGCAGATACCAAAACCACTTTTTTACGTGTTGAACCTGCAAAAGCCCTGGAAGCGCTATCTAAAGAATTAGAACAGCGTGGACTGGGTATGCTGATATGGGATGCTTACCGTCCGTATAGCGTAACAGTGCGCTTCTGGAAACTGATTCACGATGAGCGCTATGTGGCTAATCCATCAAAAGGCAGTGGTCATAACCGGGGAATCGCAGTTGATCTATCTCTCTATAATTTATCGGATGGCAGGGCACTTTCGATGCCAACTGGCTTTGACGACTTTTCCGAAAAAGCCCACCATGGCTATGCTCAGCTTAATGAGGAGCAGATCAGGAACAGGGAATTGCTTTTGTCGCTTATGTTAAAATATGGCTTCAAAAAGTTTGATACTGAATGGTGGCATTACTACTGGCCTGATTCAGATAAATATGATGTGCTGGATATCCCTTTCAACAAACTCAAAATGCTTCAATGATACTTTCAGGAAAATGCATCATAGTGGCG
Source organism: Sphingobacteriales bacterium (assembly GCA_947463715.1). Classification (GTDB taxonomy): domain Bacteria; phylum Bacteroidota; class Bacteroidia; order Chitinophagales; family Chitinophagaceae; genus Pollutibacter. Next base: position 10,456 of record CANHUF010000052.1, on the reverse strand, counting down.
GGGGGCACATCCGGCATAGGACTGGAAGCAGTGAATTACTTTCTGCTTCAGGGTGCAAAAGTTGTAGCCATAGGCAAAGAATCCTCAATTGAAATACCACAAACTGAAGACCTTTGCTTGATTACAGGAGATTTAAGGGATGAAAACATCATTCAACAGGGCATTAAACTGGGAATGGAAAAATTTGGAGTTATTAATGGATTGTTTCATGTTGCTGGAGGAAGTGGCCGATCATTCGGAGATGGTCCCCTGCATGAGATGACCATTGAGGGATGGGAAAAAACAATTAGCCTGAATGCAGGCACTGTTATGCTTTCCAATAAAGCCTTTATAAGGAACTGCCTTGAGCACAAGCAAAGAGGTGCCATTGTTAATCTCTCATCGGCACTCACCAACAGACCTTATCCTGAATTTTTTGGAACACATGCATATACTGCAGCAAAAGCAGCAGTTGAAGGGCTTTCGCTGTCTGCAGCTGCCATGTATGCCCCCAACAATATCAGCATCAATGTTATCTCCCCGGGTCTAACAGATACGCCGATGGCAAAACGTGCATTATCTGATGAAAATATCATGAACCGTGTAAGAGCCAAACAACAGCTCGACGGAGGAAGAGCAGTACTCCCAGCAGACATCGTTCCAATGGCCGCACTATTATTGTCCGATGCTGGTAGTTTTATAACCGGACAAAATATCCGGATAGATGGTGGATGGTCAGTAACAGAAATGAAAAATTATGAATGAAATAGAACAATATCTTGAAAAAAGCCGGCAGATTTGTGATACCATTGCTGCCCAGCAGGATGCCATTGAGACTGCCGCCGGATGGTTCAGCGATACGATTCTGAAAGGCAGGATGGTTCATGTATTCGGATCAGGGCACAGCAGAATCATGGTTGAAGAAATGTGGCCAAGATACGGCTCCTTTACCGGCTTCAACCCCATAGTAGAGCTCTCACTTACTTTCCACAACCTTGTTGTGGGTGCAAACGGACAGCGACAGGCGATGTTTCTGGAAAATGTGAGCGGACTGGCAGAAAGAATCCTTAGAAACTTCACACTTTCCGCTGATGATACTGCCTTGATCATTTCATCAGGTGGCACCAACGTTGTACCCATTGAAATGGCTGAAAATTTCAGGAAGAAAAACATAAAAGTTGTCAGCATCATCTCACAAAAACACAGTTCTGCCAGTGCAAGTAAACGTTCAGATGGGTTGAAACTTGGCGATGTTTCCGACCTTATCCTGGATACCGGAGCTCCTGCGGGAGACGCCATGATCAAGATTGAAAATCTCCATACACCTGTTTCCCCTGGCTCTACACTTGGAGGTGTTTTGCTGATCAATTGTATCAAAGCCAGGGTAGCCGCATTACTTACAGCAGCCGGACAACCACCTACGGTTTTAAGTGCAGCCAATGTTGTTGGTGCTGAAGAAGCCACCAGGCTTTTTGAAAAAGCCTATGATGAACATGCAGTCAGACTTGCCAGACTCTATCAATTTAATCCCTGAAAAAAATAATATGCAACCCATTCCAATCAGAACAACAGTAGTAGGAAGTTACCCTTTCCCCGGCTGGCTTGAATACGCTACCGGTAATTTAGCAGCATTTGGAGCTGCCGACATTGAAGAAATGGCAGAAGATGCAGTAATTGCAGCAATTCATGATCAGATGCAGGCAGGCCTGGATGTGATTACAGATGGTGAGCAAACAAGATTTGACTTCAACCTTTCCTTTTATGGTTTTATAAAAGGCATCCAGCCCAACCACACTGAAACCAGAAGGTTTGGTCCGCCTGCACATGACCAGAGAGGCAAACACAGCATAACCGATGAATTAAAGGCGCCCGAGGGATTGGGTTCCATAACTGAATTCAGAAGACTGCAAAAACTTGCTCCTGCAGGTCCGGTACTGAAATGCAGTCTGCCAGGACCATATACCCTGAGTGGACGTCTTTTACCCAATGCACAGTACAAAGACCGCTGGGAAATCACCGCAGCACTTACCCCAATCATCAGCAGAGAGCTTGAAGCGCTTGTTGCAGCAGGATGCACAGAAATCACCCTGGATGAGCCTTCCATGAGCTGCTATGCATACAAGGAAGATACGCGGAGATTTGTTTCCATTTTCAATGAAACCGTATCAGCCATAAAAGGAAAATGCAGGCTATCTACTCACCTGTGTTTTGGAAATTTCAAAGGAAGGCCTGTTGGTTACAGAAGTCTTAAACCCATGCTACCTGATTTTCTGGATCTTGATGTAGACGAGATGCATATTGAAATGGCAAACAGGGAGTTTTCCGAAATTGAACTTCTGGCTCAGTTTGCAGAAAAGATGGACGTTTCTGTTGGCATCATTGATGTAAAAAACTACTACATTGAAACAGTGGATGACGTAAAAGAGCGCATTGCCAAATGCCTTCAGTATGTTCCGGCAGACAAACTTTCTGTTGCTCCGGATTGCGGATTAAGTCAGACCGCACGTTGGGCAGCCAAAAAGAAACTGATCAATATGGTAGAAGGGGCGAGACAAATGCGATAATGATGATAAAGGCCCAAAGAAAAGACCAGGCGCTGATTGATGACATACTGAGCCATGAAATTTCAACAGGGTTGCACATATGGTGGCTGGGGCAGAGTGGATTCCTGATTCAGTTTAATGGGAAGAGATTGCTCCTCGACCCTTATTTATCAGACTCTCTGTCAAAAAAGTATGCGCTGACAGACAAGCCACATGTCAGAATCAGTGAACTTGTTGCAGATCCTTCATCCCTTCCAAGGATAGACATCGTTACTTCAAGTCATAACCATACAGATCACCTGGATGCAGAAACATTGAATCCAATACTTTCAAAATTTCCGGATTGTAAATTGATTATTCCTGAAGCCAACCGGGATTTCGTTGCGGACCGGTTAAAGATTGATCATTCTTTGCCTATAGGCCTCAACGATGGTTTATCCTATACAGATGAAACTTTCAGGATTACAGCTATTCCAGCTGCCCACAACACCATTGACAGAAACGAAAAAGGGCAGTGTCGTTATCTTGGATATTTTATTAGTGCTGGTCCGTATAGAATTTACCACAGCGGTGATACCTTATTATATGATGGGATGGCTTCGCTAATTAGCGAATTCGCCCCCCACCTTGCACTATTACCAATTAACGGAAATCTTCCATCCCGAAAGGTTGCAGGAAATCTCAATGCTGATGAAGCGGTGCAGCTGGCAAAATCATGCGGAATAACTTTGATTATTCCATGCCATTACGACTTATTCGCATTCAATACTGCAGATATCAATGAGTTCATGACCATTGCAAAAGCAGCAGGACAATCCTATCTTGTATTAGGATTGGGAGGAAAATGCAGCGGTACTGAACTGGGGATAACCAATCAGTGAGGCCCAGGATGATGTTCCTGGGTTACCATCTCAACCAATCAATTCAATACTCTTTTGATTTTTTGTTCTCTCAACATAAGGTCTGCCAGTACAATTGCAGCTGATGCCTCTAAAACAGGTGGCACACGTAATGCTATACAAAGGTCATGCCTACCACGAACCGCAAATGTATCCATTTGATCTGTTTCCCAATTGTAGGTAAACTGATCTTTGGGTGTTGAAGAGGTTGGTTTGATGGCGATTCTGAAAACGAGATCATTCCCATTGGTAATACCCCCAACAATGCCACCTGCATGGTTGGTAGTGGTTGTACCCTGGATATCCTGAATGGGATCATTATGTTCAACGCCATACATTTCTGCAGCTCTGAATCCGGTTCCAAATTCAATTCCCCTGACAGCCGGAATGGCAAACACTGCATGGGATAGCAAAGATTCCACAGAATCAAAAAAAGGTTCACCCAGCCCCAGTGGAAGTCCGGTTACCCTGCATTCCACTACCCCACCTACCGAATCTTTCTGGTCTATAGCTTTTTGCAATCCGCGTTCCAGATCAGGATCACCGCCGATGGAAATGACCTTTGCATTTACCTGAATACCATTCAGTATTTTCTTAGCAACAACCCCTGCAGCTACCAGGCACAGTGTCAATCTTCCACTGAAGTGTCCGCCTCCCCTGAAATCCTCAAACCCACCATACTTGTGGTGCGCAACCAGGTCAGCATGCCCGGGCCGCGGAAAAGCCCTTTGCTTTTCATAATCTCCGGATCTGGTATTCTTATTTTCAAAAAGGAGCATAAGTGGTGCACCTGTTGTTTTACCATTGAATAACCCACTTTTAAACAAAGGCAAATCTTCCTCCTGCCTGGGTGTTACCCCCTTTTGAGTACCGCCCTTTCTTCTTGTTGTATCTTCTATAAAATCTTCTGTGGATAAAGGCATCCCCGCGGGACATCCATCTATTACCATACCCAGGCCTTCACCATGCGATTCCCCGAAAATACTTACCGAAAAAAGGTTTCCAAAATGATTCATGATTACGCTTTATTTGGTTGAGTTTATGTTGGCACCAAGCAGCTCAAGGTGCTGGTAAAAATCAGGATATGACTTGTCTATCGCCTGCGCGTCACTAATACTTACCGGACCGGTTGCACGAAGTGCGGCTACAGCTGCAGCCATGGCTATTCGATGGTCGTGGTGCGAAGAAACTTCGGCACCGTGCAGTGCAGTTCCCCCATAAACCAGCATCATATCTTCTTCAAGAACAATAGTAATACCCATTTTACCAAAAACATCCTGCAGTGTAAGCGCCCTGTTGCTTTCCTTGTGGGTTAACCTGCTTGCTCCTTTTATCCTGGTAATACCATTACAGTATGCAGCAAGTGCAACGAGTGGGGGGAACAGATCCGGGCATTCAGTAGCATCAAAATCGAATGACTGTAGCTGTGATGGCGAAACGGTATAATTGCCATTGGCATAGGAAAGACCAGCACCGGCATCTCTGATTGCCTCCAGAATTTTTTTGTCGGCCTGCACAGAATCATGTTTCATTCCCTGAATGGTGGTTTCACCTGCAATAGCTCCAGCAACAAAGAGGAATGCGGCACCGCTCCAATCGCCTTCAACCTCATAGGTGAAATCTCCGGTTGGCTGTGAATGTGGGGTTTCATCGAAAATAAAGGATTCATAATTGACTACCTGAGGCACCTTCATATCAAATGACTTCAACACAGAAAGCGTAAGGTCTATATAAGGCTTACTTTTCAGGTCTTTTACCTTTATGGTTACGCCAGTTGCGCCGGAGGCTGAATAGGCCATCAGCAATCCTGTTAGGAATTGTGAGCTGAGACTGCCATCTACTTCAATTGTTGCAGGCTGAAGCGGACCCTGTATATGGAGCGGGAGCTTACCAGACTGAGATTTGATGCTGATATGGAGTTGAGGGAATATCTCGTCAAAAAAACCCATAGGCCTTGTCACCAGTGAGCCTGTTCCTCTGATAGTAAGTGGTTTTTCACTTAATGCAGCGATAGGAGTAAACATCCTGATACCCAGTCCACTTTCCCCACAATGAATCATTTCATGCAATGGATTAACACCATCGCTCTTAACCAGAATAGCATGACCCAGATCCTCAACTGTTGCCCCCAGTTTGGCAATAACATCCATGGCAGCTTTATCATCATTGCTACGGCCCGGATCTGTGATTCGGGTTTCACCATGATGCAAGAGGGCGGCAGCACAGGCCCTTTGCATATCACTTTTGGATCTTGGTGCACGGATATTGCCTGAAACAGCGGATGGACTTATTGTTACAATCATTTTTATTATTTCAGTGCATTAAATTCAGTTAAATAACCCTTGAGGTCTTCAACAGGTATCTGTACAATTTCACCTTTGCCGGTGCGACTAAGTAAAATATAGTTCATGGTTTTACTTACCCTTTTCTTATCCATTTTAAGTACGTTGAATACTTTTTCCACGTCAAATGACGCACGGGTTGGAAGGCCGTATGTTGCAATTGTTGTTTCCAGTCTGTTTAAATCTTTGTAACCAAGTAATTTTGCTGATAGCCAGCCTGCAAAAATCATTCCCAGCGCTACTGCCTGTCCGTGAGTGAGTTCATATTGCGTTTCCAGTGCATGCCCCAGTGTATGACCAAAATTGAGCAGTTTCCTGTCTCCCTGCTCAAATTCATCACGCTTAACAACACCAGATTTCAGGTGAACATTGCGGCGGATGATATCATCCAGCAGTGATTTTTTCTTTCGCAGTTTATCCAAAGAAGTAGATTCAAGTAATTTAAACATGGGCCTGTCAAGTATACAGGCGTGTTTTATTATTTCAGCAAACCCATTCGACCATTCCTTTTCCGGCAAAGTGGACAGGAGGGAAGAATCATAAAATAGGAATGAAGGTTGACGGATGATGCCCACCATATTTTTGTATTCTCCCACGTCTATCCCATTCTTTCCGCCAATGGAGGCATCCACCATGGCCAGCATGGAAGTGGGTATAAACCCAAAACGAATGCCCCGCATGTAGATTGAAGCCACATAACCGGTAAGGTCTGTTACTACTCCGCCACCAACACCTATTAGTACCGATTGCCTGTCTGCCTCCAGAGCAATCAATTGTTCGATGACACTGTCTGCCGTAGCCTGAATCTTAAACTGCTCACCAGGCTTTAAGGTGATTACGTTCCAGTTTTTGAATTTGCTGTGATGTGCTGAAAAGATATTTTCGTCTGTAATGATAATGCCTTTCTTCTTATCAACCAGCTTTTCAAGCTGCCGGAAATTGGCATCGAAGTAAACGTCAACAGGTGCACTGGAGAAGCGATATGTTCTTTTTGTCATGTATTTCCCTCTTTATCCATTTTCAGAAATCCTTCGATTTCAGATTCAAAGGATCTCGTTTGATGGTATTCATCCTGCCTTTCTATGAAACCGATAACCTGCTGCAATGAGCCCGGGCTCACTGAATAGGCAATCAATTCGTCTGACCAGCTGAACTGTGTTTTAAGCAATTGAGCACCATTCAGCCATTCTTCTGACTCAGATTTCAACTGGCGCAAAACCTGAGACAGGTTTTGCGCTGGATGTAATTGCAGCAGCAGGTGTGCATGCTCTTCTGCCCCATCGGCCTTTAAAATCCTGATTCCCTTTTCTTCCCCATATTTACGCAAGTGCGTAAAAAGCACTACACGAACAGGTTTGGTAAGGACCCTCAATCTTTCTGCCGTAGACCAGATGACATGCACATATAGGTAAACCTGCATCATAATGAAAAACTAATCAGGCATTCATGATCTTGTTCTGCCTGTTGATGCTTTCCATATGCACAGCATCCATATATTTTTCAATGAAATCTTCACTCAGGTTGAGTCTTACAGCTTTACCTATTGCTTTATCACGCAATTCGTTCCAGCGACCAGCCTGCAGGATCGTAACATTGTTGTTTTTCTTGTATTCACCAATTTTTTCAGCTATGTTCATACGCTGTGCAAGCAGTTGCATGAGTTCATCATCCACATGATTGATTTGCTCTCTTAGCTTATCCAGTGCAGCATGGAATGATTCGGAAGGAACATCTTCGCTCCTCCAACTGATTTCATCCAGCATTTCAGCAAGACGCTCCGGTGTAATCTGTTGCTTGGCATCACTCCAGGCATTATCCGGATCAATATGACTCTCGATCATCAGACCATCGAAATCAAGGTCAATCGCTTTCTGAGCGGTAGCCTGCAAAATATCCCTGCGGCCACAAATATGGGAAGGATCGTTGATGATTGGCATGCCAGGCATCCTCCTTTTCATTTCAATAGCCAGGTGCCACATTGGGGCATTTCTGAATTCAGTATTTCCGTAAGAAGAAAATCCACGGTGAATAAGTCCGACTTGTTTTATACCAGCGCGGCTAACCCTTTCAACGGCTCCCTGCCACAATTCAAGATCCGGGTTAATCGGATTTTTAATCAATACAGGCACATCCACACCACGCAGTGCATCTGCCACTTCCTGAACACTGAAGGGGTTTACTGTTGTACGGGCGCCAATCCAAAGTACATCCACATCAAAAGTGAGTGCATCTTCAACCTGTTTGCCAGTTGCAACTTCAACAGTTGTTGGTAAACCGGTTATTTTTTTAGCCTGCTGTAACCAGGGTAATCCCTTTGCACCGATTCCTTCGAACATGCCGGGTTTTGTGCGGGGCTTCCAGATGCCAGCCCTGAGCATATCAACTTTTCCTGTTTTGGCAAGACGCTGTGCAGTTTCAATAACCTGTTCTTCTGTTTCGGCACTGCATGGGCCTGAAATAATCAGCGGACGTTTATTCCAGGCTGACTGTGTTGCTGACTGTTGGGTTGTTTGAGCTGTTTCCATTTTGTAAAATTAACGATTAAGCGGTTGTTTTTTATTGAATGATTCTGCGAATCTGATTGGCATTGGTCATGAGTTCATGGAGGTAATCCCAGTTTTCCTTTTCAAGACATGACTTAAATTTCCTTAACTGTGAAATATGTTCATTAAGCACATCCAGCACATTTTCCCTGTTTTGCATCAGTATGGGCGTCCACATATCCGGATTACTTTTAGCAAGCCTTACCGTACTTTCAAAACCAGCACTCGCCATCTCAAAAATAGCGTCATCTTCCCGTTCTTTTTCCAGCACTGTATTGGCCAGTGCAAAGGATGTAATATGTGAAATATGACTTACATAAGCTGCATGCAAATCATGGGAAGTTGCATCCATTTCTATGATACGCATAGATAAGCCCCTAAAAAGTTCATGCGCTTTTTCTACTGCATCAGCATCGCTCTGATTGGTATCACAAAGGATAACTGCTTTATGTTCAAATGCATGCTCAACAGCTGCAGATGGACCACTGTATTCTGTACCCCACATTGGATGTGCCGCAACAAAGCGTCCACGCTTAGGGTGATCATGCACCAATGCAGCCAGCATACTTTTCGTGGAGCCCATATCTATGACCACCTGCATATCTACCTGGTTTAGTACTTCAGGCAAAAGGCTGGCAAGGGCACCAACAGGAACTGCAAGAATAATAATATCTGATTTTTGTATTGCCTGGTCAAGTGGAAGAATTTCATCAACAAGTCCAAGCTCAAGAGCCTCCCGGCAGTGCTCAAGGTTGCTATCAACCCCCACAATCCGATCAGTCATGCCGATGTTCCTGCATTTGAGTGCAACAGACCCTCCGATCAAACCTACTCCAACAATGGCAAAATTACTTTTCATGTTAACTCAGGTGATTATTTTAGCTTACACATTCAGATTACCTGCACTAACTACCCTTTCAATAGCCTCTTCCAGCACATGCTGCTTGCTGCAAAGGCTGACACGCACATAATTATTACCTGCATCTCCAAAAATACCTCCCGGTGTAATGAACACCCTGGCTTTTTGCAAGACTACGTCACTCAATTCAAACCCAGATGTATACCCCGCGGGAATACGGGCCCAAACGAACATGCCAACCTGACCTTCAGCATAACGGCATCCCAGTAAATCAAGAAGTCTGAGCGCCTGTTGTTTTCTTTGGCTGTAAATTTCATTTACCTGATTGAACCAATTCCTGTCGAGCTGCAAGGCTTTCGCTGCAGCTACCTGTACAGGGAGGAACATTCCTGAATCCATATTGCTTTTGAACCGGAGGATAGCATTGATATGGTCTGCCGCTGCCACAATCATGCCTACACGCCAACCTGCCATATTGTGTGATTTGCTCAATGAATTCAACTCAACAACAACTTCCTTTTCAGGATCAAATTCAAAAAGGCTCATCGGTTCATCATTCAGGATGAAACTATAGGGATTATCATGAATAATTAAAATCTGTTCCTGCCTGGCAAATGCTACGATGTCTGCCAGCAATGATTTATCCGGTAATTGGCCGGTTGGCATATGCGGGTAATTCAGGAATAACAATTTAACCTGACCTTTTCCAGACGCGCGGTAGTCCTGAACCAGCTTTTTCCAGTCGCTGATCACAGGATGCCATCCATGTGCTTCATCCAGACCATATGACAATACTGCGCCACCAGCAATTTTAACTGCACTGGAATAAGTAGGATAGCCAGGGTTTGGAATCAGGGCTGCATCTCCCTGATTCAAGTATGTCATGCAAATGTGCATAATACCTTCTTTGCTACCAATAAGAGGAAGCACTTCAGTCTGCGGATCAACAGAGACTTTATACCATTCCTTGTAAAACGCTGCAACAGCATCACGCAGAACCGCAGAACCTTTGTAAGACTGATATGCATGGGTATTGGGCTTAAGCGCTTCATCGTGGAGTGCCTGAACCACATCAGGATGGGGAGGCATATCCGGACTACCAATTCCTAGGTTAATAACCTGTTGACCAGCCTTATTAAGCTCTTCTATTTCCCGAAGTTTTGTGGAGAAATAGTACTCACCAATACCATTCAATCTGTCAGCGACCCCAATCATGACTTTATTTTTTGTATTTACCTTTTTTATAAATCCCCAATACTTTTAGGTACTCAGTACTTTTATCAAGCTTTTT
>CANHUF010000051.1 GCA_947463715.1 Sphingobacteriales bacterium | reverse complement strand
TCCGGTAGCGTAGAGGATAAAGTTTATGAGTTGAGGAGTTATGAAAGTGCTTCTGAAACAAAGTACTGGAAAAAGGTTGAGATGTTTAATGAAGGTGGTGAGATTGACATCTTTGCAAGATTGAATTTCAATCCTGTGTTTTATGCAGAGGTGATCAGCGGACCAACAACGCCAAACCTGATGTATATGACCAGTTTTGAGAGTATGAAAGACCGTGATGCGCATTGGATCGCCTTTAGGGATGATCCGCAATGGAAAGCCCTGTCTGCAAAAAAGGAGTACGAAAAAACGGTAAGCAAGAATGTAACCTTGTTTCTTAAGGCCAAGCCCTATTCTGAATATTAGAACATCATTTCCCTGATTGGGAAAGAATGTATCTTTGGGCAAATTTTTAAGATGGATGAATTGAGCAGAATCCATGAAGCTTGTGCATACATCAAGAGTATTAGTGCACTGCCGGTTGAGATTGGTGTTGTTTTAGGAAGCGGACTGGGTGGATTTACAGATCATGTTGTTATTGATAAGGAGATACCTTACAGTGATATACCCAACTTCCCCGTTTCAACAGTTGAAGGACATCAAGGAAAACTGATACTGGGAAAAATCGGTGCCAGAAACGTTATTGTGATGGCCGGCAGGTTTCATTACTATGAGGGGTATTCACCAGTTGAAGTTGTTTTTCCAATCAGGGTTCTCAGTCTATTGGGTGTAAAGGATTTGTTATTGTCCAATGCAGCAGGTGGAGTTAATCCATCTTTTAAAGTGGGAGATCTGATGGTCATCAGGGATCATATCAGTTTTGGTATTATCAATCCTCTTTTAGGTAAAAATCTGGATGAGCTGGGTCCTCGCTTTCCTGATATGAGCGAACCTTATGCATCAGAGCGTATTCGACAGGGTAAGGCGATTGCTTCTGAATTGGGAATTGACCTTAAGCAAGGGGTATATTACGGTGTAACTGGACCAACATTTGAAACAAGGGCTGAATACAAGTTGATTTATAACCTTGGCGCTGACGCAGTTGGGATGAGTACGGTTCAGGAAGTGATTGCGGCGGTGCATTGTGGCATGAAAGTTTTTGCTATCAGCGTAATCACAGATCTTGGCATCAGGGATGAGGACAATATTATAACCCACCAGGAAGTATTGGACGCTGCCAATGCCGCAGCACCTAAATTGACAGCAGTCTTCAAAAACCTTATTGAAAAATTGTGATGCACTTCATTAATTTACGCAAAGTCGTTTTTTTATTGTTGTGTTGTGGATTTTTAACGGCAGCACAAGCTCAGCGGGGTATGATGAAAATTGTTCAGGGAATGGGCTCCCGGTTCTCTGGTGGCGGTGGTGGCAGGTCAGGTGGGGGGAGTGATTCCCTTAGTTTTGAAAAAAGAAAATTTGCAGATGATTCAGTGAATGTCCGGTTTCGCTACCTCGATACAGCCCGTTATAGTGGCTTTGACTCTTCGATAAGTGACTATTTCAGAAGAATGCCGGTTAAGCCAGAAATGATTCAGATTGGACATTATGGTAATGCGATCAGGTCCCTTCTTTATTCTCCTTTGCGTAAAGCGGGATGGGATGCAGGTTTCCATGCGCTTGATCCATTTGCTTTCACAATCGCGGACACGCGATTTATGAATACAACAAAGCCATATACTGAGCTGGGTTACCTTGTGGGCAGTCAGGTTGAACAGCATATCAGTGTTTTGCACACCCAGAATATTAAGCCTAACTGGAATTTTGTCTTTCATTACCGGTTGTACAATGCACCAGGTACATTCAACTCTCAAAATACCAACCACAACAATATCCGGTTTAATTCAGATTTTACATCAGAAAATCAACGTTATCACGCTTATGTAATACTCATCAACAATGCATTACAATCTTCAGAAAACGGGGGTATAGTGGATCCGGATTTGCTGGTAAACGAGAATCCTGCCTATAACGACAGGTTTAACATCCCTACACAACTGGCCTCAACAAGTCTTTCTTCCAGGAACTTTTTCAATGTCAAACTCGGTACTGGCAACAGGTATGTCGATAAACATGCTTTGTTCAGACAGCGGTATGATTTTGGTAAAAAAGATTCTATACGAACCGACTCTTCTGTAATCAGGTTTTTTCTACCCAAGCTCAGTTTTGAACACACCGCTCATATATCCAGTTATTTATATAGGTTTCTCGATGTTCAGGCAGCCGGTGCAGCTGATTTTTATAAAGCCAATTATGATTTTACTGCAGTGCCGGATACATTGGATTTCAGAAATCAGTGGAATGTGATACGCAATGATTTTTCAGTTATTCAATTTCCAGATTCAAAAAATTTACTTCAGTTTTTCAAGGCAGGTGCTACATTGATGAATTTCAGTTCTGTTTCCGATACGATACGAGACAGCTTCCTCAATATTATGGTTCATGGAGAGTACAGAAATACTACCCGCAATAAGAAGTGGGATATGTTGCTCTATGGAGAGTTCTATTCAGCAGGAAGGGATATAGGAAACTATGCTGCACAGGCAAGGTTACAGCGTTCACTTGGACCTAAGATTGGTACTTTAGAAATTGGTTTTCAGAATATAAACAGGTCACCATCCTATTTACAGGTTTACAAAACAGGATTTCCAATTGAAAAAACCAAGAAGTTCAACAATGAAAATGTTACAGCCTTAACTGGCTCTTTGTATATTTCTGCATTGAAAGCGAAGTTGAGCTTCGAATATTTTCTGCAGTCAAACTATACCTATTTCAAGGATTTTAAAACAGTTGATCAGTATGCACCATTGTTCAATTTTGCCCGGGCAGGATTGAGCAAAGAGACATCGCTGGGCAGAAAATGGAAATGGTACCTAGACCTTTACCTGCAGGAAGCGATTGGGGATGTTCCAATCAATTTGCCAAGAGGTTATGTACGCACCAGGATTGCTTATGAAGGAAAACCATTCAGAAATCTTGTTATGGCTTCCGGACTGGATTTGAGGTACTATACTGCCTATTATGCAGATGACTATTCTCCTATAAACGGACAGTTTTTTTATCAGAATTTGTTTTATGTTCAAAACAGACCTGATGTTACAGCATACTTTAATTTCAGAATCAGGAGTTTTACAGCTTATTTGAGGCTGGAGAATCTCAATACAGCGACAAGAGCATATGGTTTTGGATTTAAAAAGAATAATGTGGTAGCACCATTTTATCCGAATCCAGGAATGGTATTCAGACTTGGTATTTTTTGGAATTTTGTCAATTAAACTGGTCTAAAATTGTTAAAATTCCAAATTTTATGTGAACTGAAATGTCTTAATTGTAACTTTACAGGGTGAAAAAGATATTAGCCATACTTCTTTTGTGCGTGCATATTGTTACCCAGGCGGGTACAGTTTTGCAGGTTCATTATTGTATGGGTGATTTTGCATCAGTCACTATTGGGCAGGATAGCCATGCCGGTTGTTCATATTGTGGCATGAAAAGTAAATCCTGCTGCCACGATGACGTGATTGTTATCAAATCAGATGCACAGGCATTTGCTTCAACTTCTGTTTCAGGATTTAATCCTCCTGCAGCCTTATTTCAAAGCAATTTTGGGTTTCCTTCAAGGTTTCCAGTGTTGCAAAATGATTTTGAAGTTACACAAGTTTCTGACCCATTTCCGGGTAGTCCTCCTTTGTATTTGAAGTATCGTGTTTTCAGAATTTAATATTAATGTGCATTACAGGCAGTCATTTTCTGCATCATTTATTGTTACATTAAAAATTAATTCATGAAAACTTTTCAATCTTTCATTCTTTTCCTTTTATTTTCTCTGGTATCAAGTAGTGTATTAGCTCAACAATCTGAAACCATCAAGGTATGGGGTAATTGTGGCATGTGTAAAAAAGTTATTGAAACTGCGGCACTTAAAGCCGGTGCCACTAAGGCAAACTGGAGTGAAACAACACATGAACTTCAGGTGAGCTACAAGGTGAAAAAAACATCGGCTTCCAAGATTCAGGAAGCTATTGCCGCTGCAGGTTATGATACACAGGATTTTACAGCCCCCAATGATGTTTACAGTAAGTTACATGGATGTTGCCAGTACGAGCGAAAGGCAGTATCCAGTCCAGCTAAGGATTCCGATAAAATGGCCTGCTGTGACAACGGCACATGTGAAAAGCATGCTGTGAATTGTGCTGACTGTGGTAAGTGCGAAGCGGGAAAATCATGCTGCAAATCTGAAACTTGCCAACCTGGCAAGCAGTGTTGTAAAAAGTAAAAATTTTATTGTTCATTAAATGTGGCCGCCGCTTGCGGCGGCCACATAATTGCATGGCAAAATGAAAAAAATTATTTTGAGCAGCCTCTTTCTTTTATCCTTCATCATGGGTAAAGGACAATTCACCAGTGCAACTTTGCAGGCAAGCGGACTGACATGTGCATTGTGTGCGAAAGCTATTTTTACAAATCTTACAGCATTAAAATTTGTTGAAAATGTTGATACAGATTTGAATACTTCTACTTTTTTGATTTCATTTAAACCTGGAAACGAAATTTCTCCCGATCAAATTAAAACGAAAGTGGAAGCAGCCGGTTTCTCCGTGTCAAATCTTGTTTTGACTTTTACTGCAAACGGACAAACTGTAAGTCAGCAATCACCTCTAAAAATTGGTAACACCTATTTTCATTTTATTCAGGCTAAATCCAACGTCTTATCAGGTACTGTTAAAATGCAAATAATAGACAAGGGGTATGTTGGGACAAAAGAATTTAAAAAACTACTTGCAGGAAATAAACTGGCCTGCTATCAATCACTTGAAATTGCAGACTGTCCTAATCCTGAAAATAATAATGCTGTTCAATCAGTTCATGTTTTATTAAAATGAGTATAAATAAAATCTATATTACTGCGTTTGTGTTTAGCATTTTTTATAATGTTGTTTATGCACAAGAACTTTATGTGTTGAATGATCCAGCTTCAAATGTTCCGGCGAAATCGCTTAATCTGAAGTATGCAGGAAAATTTGTTAACGAATCATTTAACGGACATAAACACTTGGGTACAAGACAAATGCTTGAAGCAGGAATGGGACTTAACAAATCATTGATGATAAGACCATCTCTGACTTTTTCAAATATGTATAAAGTTTATCCAGACCGGCAATTGAATTTTGAATCAGTTGGTTTATACGCCAAGTGGCGATGGTTGTCTGTTGATGAAATTCACAAGCATTTCAGGGCAGCATTTTTTTTAAAAGGGATCTATAGTTCGAATAATCTGCTTTTTGATGAATTAACCGGAGAGGGCGACCAGTCTGCATTTCAGGCCGGTTTGATATTTACACAACTTGTAAATAAGCTGGCAGTTTCATCAACTTTTACCTGGCAGGAAGTGCTCGATGGTGAACGTTGGTTAAAGTATGGAGGTCCAAGAAATTTTGGCTACCGCAGTTTCAATTACGCACTTTCAACAGGATATCTGATACTTCCACGCAAGTACAGCAATTACCGTCAAACCAATTTTAATGCATATATTGAAATATTAGGTAGCCGTGGAATTGACCGTCAGTATCAGTTTCTTGACCTTGCGCCTGCAGTTCAATTGATCATAAACAGCAGCAGCAAACTAAATCTTGGTTACAGGTTTCAGCTCGCTGGAAATGCATTCAGGATGGCCCAAACAGGATTCAGTATTTCTTTTGAGCAGACTTTTCTAAATACAATTGGTGTTAAAAAAAATGATTAAAATCATAAAGTCAATTATATTTTTTGTTGGTGGACTATTTGTCAAAAAGGATTGTTGTAAATAAGCATCAAATCCACATATTTTTTACAAATTGCATCCATGTTGCAGGCAATCATCAGGTTTTCGGTCAGAAATAAACTGGTAATCGGACTATTTACAATGGCCTGGATAATCTGGGGCAGTATTCAGCTTGTGAATTTACCTGTTGATGCATTGCCTGATATTACCTCCAATCAGGTTCAGGTAATAACTGTCTCACCTACGTTGGGTTCACTTGAAGTAGAACGGTTGATTACTTTTCCCATCGAGCAAGCATCTTCTAATATCCCTGGTATTAAAGAAATACGGTCAATTTCAAGATTTGGATTATCGGTGGTTACCATTGTTTTCGAAGATGGCAAAGATATTTACTGGTGCAGGCAGCAGGTTACAGAACGGATGTCAATGGTTAAAGATGACATACCCAAAGAAGCTGGATCACCTGAGCTGGCCCCAATCACAACTGGTCTCGGTGAAATATATCAGTATGTTGTGCGTCCGAAAAAAGGGTATGAAAAACAATATGATCTTACAGAACTGAGAACTATACAAGACTGGATTATCAGGCGACAGTTGATGGGTACCCCTGGTGTTGCGGATGTCAGTAGTTTCGGAGGAAAACTCAAACAATACGAAGTTGCGCTTGATCCCGCCAAAATGCGGTCAATTGGTATTTCACTTGATCAGGTATTTACTGCATTGGAAAAAAATAACCAGAATTCAGGTGCCGCTTATATAGAAAAAGGTCCTCAACTTTTATTCGTCAGAACTGAAGGCCTTACGCAAACAATGGAAGAAATTGGCAATATCTATGTTGCCAATTCCGGCTCTGGTACACCAGTTTACATCAGAGACCTTGCAGATGTTCGCATTGGAAGTCCAATTCGCTATGGGGCTTTAACTTACAAGGATCAGGGTGAGGTCTCCGGTGCTGTTGTATTGATGTTGAAAGGCGAAAATGCTTCTAATGTAATCAAGGGCATAGAAAAGCGAATGAATCAAATCCGGAAATCATTGCCTGAGGGTGTGGAAGTAGAAGTTTTTCTCAACCGCACCAAAATGGTAAACAGAACCCTTAGTACAGTAAAAACCAACCTACTTGAAGGGGCACTTATTGTTTTGTTGATTCTGGTATTTTTTCTAAGCAATCTAAGAGCAGGACTTATCGTAGCATCAGTGATTCCGCTATCAATGTTGTTTGCAGTAGGTATGATGAATCTTTTTGGTGTATCAGGTAACCTGATGAGTCTGGGCGCCTTGGATTTTGGATTGATTGTAGACGGAGCAGTAATTATTGTAGAAGCAGTTCTTCACAGGCTACATACACAGAAACATGAAGGACTTGTGCTTCGTCCGGCTCAAATGGATTCTGCTGTTGAACAATCTGCCGGAAGAATGATGGGTGCTGCTGTATTTGGACAAATTATTATCCTCATTGTTTATATCCCCATTCTCAGTTTAACAGGTATCGAAGGTAAAATGTTTAAGCCCATGGCGCAGACCGTTACGTTTGCCCTCATTGGTGCCTTCATACTGTCATTGACTTATGTACCCATGATGACCAGCCTTGTTTTAAGCAAAAAACTTAATCACAAGGATACTTTTTCTGATAAAATGATTTCTCGTTTACAAGCAATCCTCAGTTCAATACTGCACAGATTTATTGCACACCCCATCAAGGTTATTGTTGCATCTGTTTTTTTATTGATTGTATCTCTCCTTGTTTCACTGCAACTTGGTGGTGAATTTATTCCTGAACTGGAAGAAGGGGATTTTGCAATCGACGCCCGGCTCATGACGGGAAGTACATTGGAAGCAACTGTAAAAGCAACATCTGAAGCAGTTCACGAATTGCAAAAGTTTCCAGAAGTGCTTAAGGTAGTAACACGTATTGGTGCAAGTGAAATACCTACAGATCCTATGCCCATTGAAATGACGGATATTATTGTTAACCTTAAAGATAAAAAAGAGTGGACCAGCGCAGAAAGCTATGATGAACTTGCAAACAAAATGAGTGTGGCAATCAGCAAAATACCCGGACTAACAGGTGGGTTTCAATACCCTGTTCAAATGCGGTTCAACGAATTGATTGCAGGTGCAAAACAGGATGTCGTTTGTAAAATATATGGTGAAAATCTGGATACCTTATCTCATTACGCAGCATTGTTTGAAAAAGTAATCAGTAAAGTAGAAGGTGCCAAAGACATTTTTGCAGAGCGTGTAACCGGACTTCCCCAGGTGGTAATAAGATTCAGGAAAAGTGCTATTGCCGCGTATGGATTGAATATAACAGATGTGAACAGGTTTATCAGAACATCGCTTGCAGGAGAAACTGCTGGTCAAGTTTATGAAAATGAACGCAGATTTGATCTGGTTGTGCGATTAAAAGAATCAAGCAGAAACGACCTGGAAGATCTGGGTGCCTTATCTATGATTAACCCCAGTGGTATCCATGTTCCACTTGCACAACTGGCAGATATTGTTATAGAAGAGGGGCCAAATCAAATTCAACGGGAAGATGCCAAACGAAGGATAACTGTTGCATTCAATGTGCGCGACCGCGACATTCAATCTGTGGTTGAAGAAGTTCAAAAGAAATCGGAAAAGTCAATCAATTTACCCGCTGGTTATTATGTCAGTTTTGGTGGACAGTTTGAAAATCTAACTGAAGCTAAAAACAGATTGATGGTTGCAGTACCTGTGGCGCTTTTACTGATTTTACTCATTTTATATTTTTCTTTTGGGTCACTGAAATACGGTTTGCTGATATACACGGCAATTCCGCTTTCTGCCATTGGTGGTATACTTTTACTTTGGTTGCGGGATCTGCCGTTTAGTATTTCTGCCGGTGTTGGTTTTATTGCACTTTTTGGCGTAGCTGTTTTAAATGGCATCGTGTTAATTAACGAGTTCAATCGTTTAAAAAACGAGACAAATCTTGAAGTAGAAGAAGTTGCAGTAAGGGGAACGATGACAAGACTCAGACCCGTTTTGATGACAGCAGCAGTTGCTTCTCTCGGCTTCCTGCCAATGGCATTAAGTACTAGCTCAGGTGCTGAAGTGCAAAGACCTTTGGCAACTGTAGTTATTGGTGGACTCATTTCAGCAACACTACTAACTTTGCTGGTGCTTCCTGTTTTGTATGTATGGGTAGAAAAACGCAGGAAACAGCTTAAAAACATTACAATATCCATTTTGCTCATATGCTTTTCTTTCAATTCACAGGCTCAGGAAAAAGCAGTCACCTCATTTGAAAATCCTAACAGGACTAAAGTTTTTCAATCTTTGCCACTTGATACGATAGTTGCTATAGGGGAGCGAAATGCATTGGCACTGAAGATGGCAGGGAAAGAGGTTGATATCATGAAAGTATTGTCAAATAATCCTATGGATGTTGCTAAAACAAATGCTGGTTTTGAGTTTGGTAACATTAACAGTGCATTCAACGATACCCGTTTATTTCTTAACCAGGACTTCCAATTGCCTCTGGTTTATTCCCGAAAGAAAAATTACCAATACGCGGCACTGAATTTAGCAGAATCCAACAAAGCGCTCGAAGTTGCAAGATACAAGCTTGCCATACGTGATTTATGCTTTAGGATAATGGATTTAGAAAGGCGTGAGGATATAATTAAAAGATTCATTTCAACCTATAGTGAATGGGATAGGATCGCTGATGCTCAGCTAAAAGCCGGCGAAATCAATCAATCTGCATCACAAACGATTAAGCTTCAGTTGAAACAATTTTATTTTCAGCGCACACAACTTGATGCAGATATCTTTAACCTGAGACAACAATTGAATACGCTTGTTAATGCCCGTATTGCTTTGACTCCCCTCACTGAAAATCCAACTGATTTAATTTTGAAAATGGATGCAGGAATTGAGGAACACCCATTACTTAGAAATCAGGAAGCGAAAGTTAAGGCATCCAATGCGTTGGTTGAACTTGAGAAAAATAAACTTGCACCTGAATTTAATTTGGGATACAGTAATTTATCTATCAAAGGATGGCAAAGCCCTGATGGCGTAACACAACAATATTATGGCCCCAATAACCGATTTGGTATTTATCAGTTTGGACTGAGCCTGCCAGTTTTCAATGGAACATCAAAAGCTAAGGTTAAAGCTGCAAGACTCAGTTCTGAAGCGGCATTGCTTGCATTTGATCAGGCCCGGATTCATTTGGAAAACAAAATGGCGGAGGTAATTACAACGTACAAAACTGCAAAAGAAGCCTACGAATATTATAATAACGAGGGGATTAAGCTGGCATTTTCTATAGCCGATCAGACTAAAATACGCTTGCAAACAGGAGATATAAATTATGCAGAAAGGGTTATGCTAATCAACCAGCAATTGCAGGTTTTCAGTGCCCATGCTGATGCGATAATTGCTTTGCAACTGGCATCATCTGCCTATCAATATCTTATTGAAAAAAAATAGTATGACATATAAAAAAATAGTTTTTGGAATATTATTGGCTTCATTGATTTCATGCGGACAAAAAGGCGCAACTGAGGTGGAGGATTCAAATGATAGCGTTGATAGTGAAGTTGTGTCGTTGACTCAGGAGCAAGCAAATAAATTAGCAATCAGTTTAGGGGATGCAGAAGAACAATTGATAAGCTCCACTATAAAAGTACAAGGTGAAATTGATTTGCCTCCACAGAACATGATATCCGTTAACTTTCCGATGGGTGGATTTCTGAAGCATACTAAATTAATACCTGGTATGCATGTTAGCAAAGGAGAAGTTATTGCAACTGTTACTGATCAGTCAATTATTCAGTTGCAGCAGGATTTTCTCATGGCTGTGGCAAAACTGGATCTTTTATCGCTGGAGCAAGGCAGACAACAGGACCTGAAGTCCGCCAATGCAGGTGTTTCCAGAAATTTTCAGCAGACTGAATCTGATGTAAAGATGCAAACAATCACTGTTAATGCCTTAAAGGAAAAACTGAAACTTATAGGTGTAAATCCAGCTGCTTTAAATGAAAATAACCTCAGTGGAGAGGTTTTTATTAAGTCACCCATCAATGGGTATGTATCAAAAGTAAATGTAAATACCGGTAAATACATTCAGCCGACAGAAACACTTTTTGAATTGATAGATCCCGATGACATTCATGTTGCACTGACAATTTTTGAAAAAGATCTTTCCGCTGTTACGAGGGGAACCTCTGTTTTGGTTTATCAACCGCAAGCTCCTGGAAATAAATACCAGGCAGAAGTAATTTTAGTCAATAAAGGAATTGATGACGACAGAACTGCAACAGCGCATTGTCATTTTAAAAACTTTCCAT
>CANHUF010000050.1 GCA_947463715.1 Sphingobacteriales bacterium | reverse complement strand
TTTTACTCAAAGAAAATATCTTATTGATATTACCGCCGGTTCCAATAGCTATACAGCTTTTCAGTCCGCGTACCTCTTCACGAATGACATCCTTCAAACCCTGCCAGTCAGTTTCACTTACCTGCCCCTTAAGCAACCTTATAGTGCCAATATTGAATGACCGCTTGAACATCAACTGTCCGTTCATAAACAAAGTGAGCTCTGTACTTCCTCCTCCTACGTCTATGTACAAATAATTACTCCTGTCATCAAGACTTTCAGCAATATGCGACTCATAAATCAAAGCTGCTTCGAAATCCCCTGTTATAATTTGAATTTGAATCCCCGTTTCCTTATCTATCCTTTGCACTATTAAATCCGAATTACTGGCATCTCTCATAGCACTTGTTGCTACTGCTATATGCTTATCTACCCGATATGCTTTCATCAGGCTGGAATAAGCCTGCATGGCATGCAGCATCATAGATACCTTTGAATCAGGTATAATACCTGTTTCAAATACATCAAAACCAAGTCTTAATGGAACCCTTACAAGGTTTAACTTGTCAAATCGGGGTCTCTCCACGGGATTAAAAACAACTTCTGTAATCAGTAACCTGCAGGCATTGGAGCCAATATCAATCGCGGCTAATCTCAATTTATTTTATTCGCTTTTTTAAAAGATAATTATAGATATCCTGTTGTGCCCTTACCTTCTCAGGACTACGCGAATTTACATAGTTGTTCTCGAAATCCTCATCCAAAATTCTCGCTTTAACATTATCTGAAAGCTGGATATCTAAAATGTCTTGTAACTCCTTTTTCAACTCAGGATCATTAATGGGACATGCCGCCTCTATCCGGTGATCTAAGTTGCGTACCATCCAGTCTGCACTGGAAATAAACACACGCTCATTTCCTGCATTATAAAAAATCAATACCCTGGCGTGTTCAAGAAATTCATCCACAATACTTACTGCATGAATACCTGTCTTCTTCTTTTTCTGGCCTAATTTGGCAGAATATATCCCCCTTATGATCAAATTAACCTTAACGCCACTTTGAGCTGCCTGATTGAGTTTTTCAACAAGAGAAATATCACTCAGGGAATTCAACTTCAACGTTATACCGGAAGGACGAGCTTTTTTGGCCTCCCGTATCTCAAAATCTATAAGCTGGATAAGTGATTTACGCATACCAACCGGACTTACCATCAATGTCTTACATTCAACAAGACTTTCTGTATGAGCTACCGGGTTCTCCAGATAATGGAAAATCCGGTTGATGTCTGCCATAATTCCCCTGTTTGATGTAAGCAGACAATGATCCCCATAAAAATTAGATGTCTTCTCATTCAGGTTACCCGTACTCACAAAGCCATACTGTATCGTTTTATTACCTCTTCTCTTTTTGATAATGCAGACCTTAGCATGAACTTTCATGTTAGGAATACCTATGATCACTTTAACACCTTCGTCTTCCAGTACATTTTTCCATTCAAGATTTGCCTCTTCGTCAAACCTTGCCTTCAGCTCCAGCATAACTTCCACCTGCTTTCCATTTCTGGCAGCATTTACAAGCGCATTCACAACTTTTGAATCAGATGCGAGCCTGTATGCCGTAATTTTTATAGAACGCACATCGGGATCTATTGCTGCTTCACGCAACAAATCAATTATAGCCGTAAAGGAGTGGTATGGAAAATGTAAGAGAATATCTTGCTTATCAATCACATCCGTAACCCTGATAGCCTTTTGTAAGGCAGGATGGGGTATTGGCTGCATTTTCCTGGATGTATCCGTAAATACATCTGGAAAATCCATAAAATGTTTGAAATTATGAATTCTGCCACCTGGTATGATACTTGACTTTCTGTCTAATTTGAGCTTTTTAATCAGGTAATTCAGCAAACCACTGTTCATGGCCTTATCATAAACAAATCTGACAGGCTTTCCCTTTCGCCGGTTTTTTAGTCCCTTCTGCATTTTTTCAACGAGAGAAGTACTCACATCAGCGTCAAGATCAATTTCTGCATCTTTCGTTACCTTGAAGATATGTGCATCAAAATGATCAAATCCAAAATAAGAAAAAATAAACGGTAGATTGACCCTGATAATATCCTCAAGCAGAATTATATGGGTTTCCTTTTTTGATGTTGGTAATTGGAGAAATCTACCAAGCGCTTTTGATGGTATCTCAATCAAGGCATATTGCTGCTTGTACGCAGAATCATGTTTTTGCATGACTACGCCAAGATATATACTTTTATCCCTCAGATAAGGCAATTCTGGTAAACTCTCAATCATGAGAGGAATGATGTTGGCCCTGACGTTTCTCTCAAAATAATCAATAACAAAAGCTTTTTGGGCCGCAGTAAGCTCATTGTCGGTTTTTAGATGAATATGCTGCTTTTTTAACTGCAACTGAATATCTTCCCAAATTCTGTCAAACTCATTCTGTTGTTTTAATACAACATGTTGAATCTCATTTAAAACCAGACTCGGCGTTTCCTCCATGTGCATCTGTAAACGTTTTTTTCCGGTTTCATACTCCTCCATTCTCTTGAGTGTTGCCACACGTACACGAAAAAACTCATCCATATTATTTGAGAAAATACCCAAAAACCGTATCCTTTCTTTTAATGGTACAGTTGTGTCATTTGCCTCCTGCAAAACCCTGGCATTAAAAGCCAGCCAGCTGAGATCCCTTTGTACAAAATTTGGTTTGGCCATTCCACTAAACTAAAGCTAATGTTACAATGAACACACAGAAAATCAGGATTTTACAAAAAAATAATACATCTAAAAACTTATTTATTCGCATAAATTTTAGACATTTTTTACAATTGAAATTTGTTCTAATATTATTTTATTGTTAAGTTTAGGGACAGTTAAACGTAAAATGACCATTTTAAAGACGATATATACCCTGATTTTTATATGCTTTTGGGCTAATTCAACCCGGGCACAGGATACATATCATGTAGCTGACCTGGACTTTTGGGGGAGAAATATTTCATTCTATTATAAAAGTCCTGAGATTGAGAAAATCAACAATATCGAAAGTATTGATATTGAGGCGATTATGGATAATATTGGCAATAAAACAAATGATGTAAAAAATATAATTGAAGAAACAAGGAGAGATATGGAACTGTCTGACTGGCTAACCTATCAGCTAATCAGAAAATGTGCTAATGTCATTTCTCCGAAATCAGCTGATTTCAATATCTATACCTTGACAAAAGCAAATCTTCTGGAAAATCTGGGCTATGCGCCATTAGTTGGATGGGATGGAAAATCATTTTTATTGTATATTAAGTCAAATGATGAAATCTTTAACCTGCCAGTAAAAATATATCAGGGTGAAAACTATGTTTGTATAAACTATCATGATTTCAATTACGCTGAGTCGATACAATTCTCATCATTAAATCTTAGGAGTCTGAACCACGAAAAAGGAAAACAATTTAGATTTTCAATTTCCAGCGTTCCTGCATATCCCCAAGATAAGGTCACTGAAAAAGTTTTACAATTTGAATACAAATCCAGGACGTATTCGATACCTGTAATGGTGAATCAGGAAATTAGAAATTATTTTACAAATTATCCTGTAACCAGTTATGAGTCACAATTCAATATTCCTGTCAACAATATTACAAGCACTTCATTGATAAATAACCTAAAGGTTAAACTTACAAATTTACCTGTCAAAAAAGGTGTAGAATTATTGATGAATTTTACAAGAACTGCTTTTGATTTTGCCAATGACACAGAAGTATTTGGAAGGGAAAAAAGATTGAGTCCGGAAGAAACCCTGTTGTATGAAAAAAGCGACTGTGAAGATAGGGCTGCTTTATTTTTTTATTTGGTCAAGGAAATTTATAACCTACCAATGATAATACTAAGCTATCCAGATCATGTTAATGTTGGCGTAGAACTGGATGGCAAAGGCTACACTGCAAATTACCAGAATAAATCATTTACAGTGTGTGAGCCAACCCCACAGAAGAAAAATCTTCCGATAGGC
This sequence comes from Sphingobacteriales bacterium, assembly GCA_947463715.1. Classification (GTDB taxonomy): domain Bacteria; phylum Bacteroidota; class Bacteroidia; order Chitinophagales; family Chitinophagaceae; genus Pollutibacter. Next base: position 7,087 of record CANHUF010000050.1, on the reverse strand, counting down.
AAAATTCAGTCGGTCAGAAAAAAAGATAACTACGAAATAGCATATGCCTACATCCCAGCAGGCAATAACCGGCATTAAATGAAAGGGGGCACATTGAAAATGTGCCCCCTTTCATTTATACAAATCACCGATAGAATCAATAAGCTTTATTCTGAGGATCCCAGTTAGTCCATCCCGTTGTCCAGTTACTTGTTCCCATTGCACCACGGAAAGTTCCTGTTGTAAAATAAGAGTTCATCCCTGTAAAGCTTGCACCAGTCAATGCAGGTGCACCTGTTTTGGGAAGAAAGTTTGGAGCTGTAGAATAAAAAGGAGCTGTAAGTTGGGCGTCATCAGCATTAGCAAGGGTTAAGCCACCCTCAGATTCAGCCTTAGCCTGGATTGCAGCTGCAGTGATTACTGCAATAGCAGCCGCATCACCGCGATAGAAAGCACCTGCTGTATTTGTATGAACGAGGTTGTTCCTGAATTCTGACGTACCGGCAACATAAGCTTCAGCAGTTGCTTTGGATTCCATGGAGAAACCTGCTTTAGCCCAACCAATCATGATTGAATTGCGTAATACAAACTGAGTTGACCTTCTCCAGCGGTTGCCGAAATTATGATTTGCTGCAGTTCCGGTGGCATTATTTGGACCAACAAAAGTAAAGTTACTTAACTGTGGTCTTGTAAACGGTGTTGCGAGTGATCCTGATCCATCATTATCGCACTCAATACCATTTCCGGCATCACCCCCATCTACAAAATCAGGCTTACGGCAAGCGATCGCGTACTGAATTTTACCTTGATAACCGAAGTCAAAATCAAAATCATCATCAGCAGTAGCAAAAGCAATCAGGTTCTTACAGTTTACGGTACCACCGAAAAACTCATATGCATCATCATTACCAAATGAAACCTGAACATTTTCGATAATTGTACCTGAACCAACGCCACCAAGTGTCAAACCATTAATTTCAGAACCTGGTTCAGCTGCTATACCAGCAAACTCTATGCGCACAAAACGAAGTATACCACTCTCATCATTGGGTTCAGTACCGCCATATTTACGACCAACGCCACCTTCAATAACCGGAGCTGGATCAAGAGGACGATTGGTTGGTGCCTTACCCAGCATGATTATACCGCCCCAATCTCCAGGTGTACGCTGACCAATGGCCTTTCCTGAAGTAAAAACAATGGGATCAGTTGCTCTTCCATCTGCAATCAACTTGGCACCACGCTCGATAATCAGTGCTCCTTTTTCTGTAATGTCACTCACTATAACACTTCCCGGAGCAATAGTAAGGATATTGCCATCAGTTACATACACATATCCTTTGAGCGTGTACTTACCTTTTGGCAGGTAATAACTTTTGTTCAGAATACCCTGAATGATTCCGCCATTTGTAGCCGGATCCTGAGGATCTGATGAATTCGAACCACCAGAAGTAGTGTTATTGATGGTCTCTTCGAAATTTACTTTAATACAGGAGCTTACTGTGATTGCCACGATGGCAAGAACTCCTAAAAGCATTTTTTTCATAAACTGTTTTTTATCTTTTTTCTTGTAGTGATGCCTATTTTTTACGTGCTATATTGAAATCGTAAGTAAAGCCAATTGATATAGTAGATCCCTGCTTATAAGAGCTGAACATTCTGTCTACACCTTCAGTGAAACTTGTTTTGGAATCCAGGTTTTCATAGAAATAGAAAGCATTGTTGAGGATATCAGCAAAATTGATTTTTACTTCTCCTTTCCCATCAAGAACTTTATGAGCAAGCTGAAGATCTAACTGATTTCTTGGACGCTCATAAACGTTTGGAAATTCATCATTTCCTACTAGGGTAAGCCTTTCACCAACCCTGTTATACAATACTGATGCATTAACTATATTGCTACTGAACTGTAATCCTGCATTAATCAGGTATGGTGATTGTCCCTGAAGTGGGCGATCAGCTTTTATCTCTTTATTAGCAGCACTGAGGTCATTGAAAACAACTTCTGAATTCAGGTAAGTGTAGTTACCAAAGAAGCTGAAATTCTTTAAAGATGGTGCTATGAATTCAAGTGATTTACGGATTTCAAACTCCAGTCCAACTGTTCTTGCACTGACCGCATTCTGATAAAAATACCTTCTTGCATCTGCATTACTGGAAGGGTCGAGTCTGAATTCAATTGGATCAGTAAAATCTTTTACAAATGCAGCTAAGCTGATTGACTCTCCTGCCTTTGGATATATTTCGTAGCGGACATCATAGTTCAAAATTGAACTTCTGCGTAAAGCTGTATCTCCCTTCACACCGTAATTCATTTCGTAATCAAAGAAAGCAAACTCAGCAATCTCCCTGAACTCAGGCCTTGCAACTGTTCTGCTGGCTGCCAGACGCAGATTTTGTTTGTCGCCAACATTGATGATTACGTTTCCTGAAGGAAGGTAATCCCACTTCTCGGTAAGCTTTGCAGCACGTTCACCTGTTTGGGTTTTTGAAGTGAGTAACTGTTGAAAGTTCTCAGCCCTCAAACCCCATATGAAGCGGAAAGCACCAAACTTATTATCGAACATACCGTAAGCTGCATTGAGGACTGAAACACCAAAGTACCTGTCCTGATTGTTGGTAAACTCCTCAAGGACGTAACCATTCTGCCCCATGTTGTCATAATAGAATGCTGATTCAACAGGCTTTTGAGCATTCTTAGCAACAAATGAATTGAAGTTTGTAATGTTGTAACGGAAGATGCGGCTGCTGAAATCACGGATACGCACCAGGTTATTACCTCCAAGTTTGAATGTTTGCTTGTCTTTCAAGCCCCAGTTCATGGGTATGATAAACTGTCCGCCACCGCCAAAACTATAATCTTTCAGGTCACTGTAAAACCTGCGGGTATCATCAGGATCAATCTCGAAGGGAAGTGAGGTATTGATGGTTCTGGCATAAAGTGCACTGCGCAAATCAGGCTGTGTCTTCCAGTTGTAACCTGCGTTTCCGTTCCATTTAAACTTGATACCTGATTTGGAAAGCTGATGCTCACCCTCAAGCTGAGAACTGAAAAGGGAACGCTGATTGAGGTATGAAGAATAGAATTGAATATCATTCAGCCTGTTTGTATTATATCCAGTTCTTTTGTAGTAGTTGTCTTCGTATAGCTGGTTAAAAAGATTTTTGAAGGATATCTTGTGCTTGCCTTTCACCCAAGTAATGTTCATTACGCCACCCAAATTAGTTTGGTAACGATTTTGCACATCATTGTACTCAAACACATTCTTTCCGTCTGCTTCATAAAATGCCTTCTGCGCATTGTAAACAAGCATGGAATTGCGGTAATTGAGCGCAATTAAAGTACCCAGACTTCCACCATTCTTAAATTTGTGGTTCTGAGCATAAGTAAGATTGAAGTTTTTAATTGGAGCAGCTATTGTTTGCACTTCACCATAAACATCACCCCTAAACTCCTGGGTAAGACTAACCTGCTTGTCTACACCGGCAGCATTCTTACCAAGTGCCCTATAAAGCTGGGCAGTTGCAGGAAAACTGTCAGGAATAGAACGAGTACCATCATCAAATCCCAACCAATCATATTGATTCCTGTTGTTGCTAACAAATGGCTTGAAAGTTGATTGATTGTTGTATCCAAGTCCAAAACCAACAGTCAGCACATCTTTTGTGGGGATATCCCTGGTATTTACCTGAACCAATCCGCCGGAAAACTCTCCTGTAAATTCCGGGGTAGCAGTCTTGTTAACAATGATGTTATCAATCAATGCTGCAGGGAACATATCAAAAGAAAATGCTTTCTTGTCAGGCTCACTGCTTGGAAGCAATGCACTGTTGAGCATGGCAGCATTATAGCGGTCAGACAATCCACGTACAATAACAAACTTGTTATCCTGGATAGATGCACCACTCACACGTTTTAAAACCTCACCAGTATTTTTATCAGGTGTTCTTTTGATAAAATCCGCAGCAAGTCCACTTGCCATACCCGCACTGGTTCTTTGAAAAGCCAGCAACGCCACAGTGCTCTCTTGTCTTCTTGTTGACCTAATAACGATATTTTCACCGGTAGTTACCCGTGGTTCAAGTACAACTGTAAGCACATCATCAGCTAATCCGGCTTCAACTTCTTCAATAGACTTGGTAATATATCCCGCACTGGAAACTACGATTGTGTACTTTTTTGACTTTTCCAACTGGATTGAAAAAAAGCCCTCGATGTTTGCCATCACTGAGCGTTTGGTTTCTGTTACCGAAACCGAAGCTCCTGGGATGGGCTCATTGCTGCGGTTGATTACTTTCCCGGAAAGTGTAACCACATTTTGTGCTGCAACGACTGTAATCGACGCTGCAATTACAGTTAGTAGCAATAAAGTTTTTGAAAATAATGAATTACGCATAGTTCAGTTTGATGATGCAAAATTCTATTGGCTGCGTAACCCGTATGTTACCCCAATGTTAACCAATTGTGTCCATCATGTTACGCCAATGTTAAGCGCTGAATTGGTTGTGGATAAACAAAAAAACGCCATCTTTGTATATATAATACATACATGAAAGGCATCATTTTAGCCGGAGGTTCAGGAACCAGGCTTTATCCCATAACATACGCCATCAGCAAGCAAATCATGCCGGTTTACGACAAACCCATGATTTACTATCCACTTTCCACCTTAATGCTGTCCGGCATCAGAGATATCCTGATAATCTCTACGCCACAGGATCTCCCACAGTTTCAGAAACTCTTTGGCACCGGAAGCCACCTGGGTGTAAATTTTACTTATGCCGAACAGGTGGTTCCAAATGGTCTGGCCCAGGCGTTTGTCATTGGTGAATCTTTTATTGGCAATGATTCATGTGCATTGGTTTTGGGGGATAACATTTTTTATGGGATGGGGCTTGGCAAAACACTTGAAAAGAATACCAATCCGGATGGAGGTATTGTTTACGCCTATCAGGTAAGTGACCCCGAAAGATATGGCGTTGTTGAGTTTGACGCTGACATGAGAGCCATTTCAATTGAAGAAAAACCTGTTGCACCCAAAAGCAGATTTGCTGTACCCGGACTTTATTTCTACGACAATGAGGTAGTGGATATTGCCAAAAATATAAAACCCTCCCCCAGAGGTGAATATGAAATTACCGATGTCAATCTTGAATACCTGCGTAGAGGCAAGCTTAATGTTTCTGTGCTTGACAGGGGAACTGCCTGGCTGGACACAGGCACCTTCGACTCACTGATGCAGGCCTCACAATTCATTCAGGTTATTGAACAAAGGCAGGGTATAAAAGTTGCCTGTATTGAAGAAATTGCCTGGAGAAAAGGTTTTATCAGCACAGAACAATTACTCAAGCTGGCAGAGCCACTGCTTAAAAGTGGTTATGGAAAGTACCTAACTGATCTTGTCAAATAATGATATGAAAGGAAAAATTCTGGTTACCGGCGGCACCGGTTATATTGGCTCACATACAATTGTTGACCTCCTGCAGCATGGATTTGAAGTGATTTCTGCAGACAATCAATCCCGCTCTAATGCAGGCATGCTGGATGGCATTGAAAAAATTACCGGCACACGCATTAAAAACTACAAAGTTGATTTATGCAATTTTGATGAAACCAGAGCGATTTTTGAAGATAACAACAACATCACGGGAGTAATCCATTTTGCAGCCTATAAAGCAGTTGGAGAATCAGTTGAAAACCCCCTTCTTTACTTCCACAACAACATGGGGTCATTGATCAATGTGCTGAAATGCATGGAAGAATTTGACATACCACATTTTGTCTTTTCCTCCTCCTGTACTGTTTATGGCAATCCAGATCATATTCCAGTTGTTGAAGAAACTCCCCGCAAACAAGCTGAATCTCCATACGGACTAACAAAACAAATGGGAGAACAAATGATCGAGGCATTTGCTGGTACAAAAAGCAAATGCAAATCAGTTTTACTGCGCTATTTCAACCCTGCCGGTGCCCATCCCAGTGCCATGTTGGGCGAGTTGCCGGTAGATAAACCGCAGAATCTGACGCCAGTTATTACCCAGACTGCTGCAGGTAAAATAGCTCAATTAACCGTTTTTGGTACAGATTACCCTACAAGAGACGGCTCTTGTATACGCGACTTCATACATGTTTGCGATCTGGCTCATGCACATACCCTCGCCATTAAATTCCTGATGGAAAATGCTGATGCTTCAAAATGTGAAGTTTTTAATATCGGCTCAGGTGATGGCATTTCTGTGCTGGAATCAATCAGGGCTTTTGAAGAAAGCACAGGTATCAAACTCAATTACAGACTTGGAGAAAGAAGACCCGGTGATGTAATCGCTATATTCGCCAATAATGATAAAGCCAGGAAATTACTCGGCTGGATTCCTCAGTACAGTTTAAACGATATCATGTCCAGTGCCTGGAAATGGGAACAATACATGCAGACACAACCCCTACACCTGGATATCAGAACATACAGGCTGAATTAGGGAAAAAATTAACGGGCTAATGCTTTCATTGCATTGCTTTTAGCTTTACTTTGCGGCAAACTTTGACGATTATGTTGGATTCGATACAGGTAACCGGACAGAAAGATACAAGAAGTGGTTTTGGTGACGGAATTTTTGAATTAGGACAAAAAAAACCCAATGTTGTTGCCCTTACCGCAGACCTCGCAGGTTCACTGAAACTGGGTCCGTTTATCAAGTCTTTTCCAGACAGATTCATCCAATGCGGTATCGCTGAAGCCAATATGATTGGAATAGCTGCTGGCCTTACTGTTGGCGGCAAGATTCCCTTCACTACAACTTTTGCCAATTTTTCTACCGGAAGGGTATACGACCAGATAAGACAGTCTGTTGCCTACTCGGGCAAAAATGTAAAAATCTGTGCATCCCATGCTGGACTGACACTTGGAGAAGATGGCGCAACCCATCAGATTCTCGAAGATATCGGACTCATGAAAATGCTGCCCGGAATGACTGTAATTGTTCCTTGTGACTATAATCAGACCAAGGCAGCAACCATTGCCATTGCAGACTATGAAGGTCCTGTTTACCTGCGGTTCGGAAGACCAGTATGGCCAATTTTCACCAACCCGGAAGAACCGTTTATTATAGG